>JAHHMJ010000499.1 GCA_018678395.1 Gemmatimonadota bacterium
ATGTCGAGACGCTACGGCCGGCCGTGGCGGCGACGTTGGCCGCCGAGCCGTCCATCGACGAGGAGGCTATCGGTCTCATCGGCCACTCGTGGGGAGGGTATCAGACGACGTTCTACGTGACGCAGGACGACATGTTTGCGTCGGCCGTGGCGGGTGCACCGCTCACCAACCTCATGAGCATGTACCTGTCGTTCTACTGGAACAGCGGCGGCACCGACGCCCGGATCTTCGAGATCAGCCAGGGCCGAATGCAGGTGCCGTGGTGGGAGGACTACGCTTCGTACGAAGCCAACTCACCCATCCACCACATCGAGAACATGGAGACGCCGTTGCTCATGATGTTCGGGACGAACGACGGGGCGGTGGAATACAATCAGGGCGTCGAGTTCTACAACGCCGCGCGTCGGCTGGGGAAGGAGATGGTGATGCTCTCCTACGACGGCGAGAACCACGGTCTGGCCCGTGAGCCGAACCAGAAGGATTATCAGCGCCGCATCATGCAGTGGTTCGGCTACTACCTGAAGGGCGAGCCGGCCCCGAAGTGGATCACGGACGGGCTCACGTACATCGAGCAGCAGGACGGAGAGAAGAAGCCGAAGATCATTTCCTGAATCGCGGGCGAGGAGAGACCATGGACAAGCAACCGGATCACTTCAGCGCACCCTGGCTGCTGGGTACGTCGTTCCTCCTGCTCGGCGCGGCGATGGTCGAAAAGGGGCTCAACATCTTCGGCTGGAGCCTGCCGTGGGTGGACGTCTTCCCGCGCCAACTGCTCGACTGGGCGGTAGCGTTGGCCGTGTTCGAGATCGCCCTGAGCCTGCGACAACTTCTCGACGCACGCGTCCGCTCGGCGGAGCCCTAGGAGCACGCCCTACGAAGAGGGCGACCGCTCGTGGGCGGACCACGCCGGACTACCGGGCGTCCCCGGCCAACCCGACCTCGTCGAGGGTCCGCAGGACGAAGGGCCACAGCTGCGGCACCACCTCGCGGATCGGCTCCATGCGAGACAGCACGCGGTCCCGTGCCACTCCGTGCATGTGCCACGTCCCCCCCCCGTTCCCGCGGTTGAGCAGGCGCGCCTGGAATCGATCCAGAGCCACCGCGAATCGGGCCGTCGGGGTCGCGAACGCTTCGAACTCGTCCCAGAGCGCGCGGAACTCGACCGCCTGATCCGGGGGCAGGACACCGAAGAGCCGTTCGGCGGCCACGCGCTCTCGCGCCGCCTGGTCCTCCCGAGCCCGATCGTCGAACGCGAACGTGTCCCCCGCGTCGATCTCGACGATGTCGTGCACGAGGACCATCTGCTTGGCGCGCAGCAGATCGACCCCCTCCCCCGCGTACTCGATGAGCAGCGACGCCATCATCGCGAGGTGCCACGAATGCTCGGCGCTGTTCTCGAGGCGGGTACCCCCGATGATCGAGATGCGTCGCTCGACCGACTTGAGGCGGTCGATCTCGGCGATGAAATCCAACTGGCGGACCAGACGGTCGGTGATCGTCACGAAGGGCAGTCCCCCTGCATGCTTCGACTCCGTCGATGGCGTGGCGATGCGGGCGTACGCCGAAAAGCCTCACCCGCCGCGCGCAGCCCGCGTCCGAAGCTATCGAGCACCCCGTGCGGGACGCCAATGGCCCGCACGAGTGGGTCGCCCCGACGGGATTGCGCCCATCCTCGCCCTGCTCGTACCGTCAGCGGGCGATCGGCGACACCTGCGCCGAGCCGTATCGCCCTCTCTCAGCGGGAACCCGCCATGCCTCGTCCGCAACGCTCACCGTGACCGAGTGGATCGCCGGGCCGTGGGGCCCCATTCTGATCTTCTTTCTGCGCCTGACCGACGTGTCGATGGCCACCGTGCGGACCCTGCTCATCCATCGCGGACGAGCGTGGGTGCCGGTCATCGGCTTCTTCGAGATGTTCGTCTGGGTCGTGGCCGTCGGGGCGACGGTCGCGAACCTGACCAGCGTCGCCCACCTCCTCGCCTTCGCGGGCGGATTCGCCGCCGGCAACTGGCTCGGGATCAGGATCGAGGAGCGGATGGCCCTCGGCCTCGCGATCCTGCGGGTCTTCGTGAGGGAGGCCGGCAATGAGGTGGCCTCGTTCCTCCGGGCGGCCGGCTTCGGCGTCACCGTGACCGAGGGACAGGGCAAGGACGGATCGGTCTACGTTCTCCATCTCGCACTGTTTCGGCGGGAGGTGCCCCGGGTGACGGAGCTGCTCGAGGTGGAGTGCCCCGACGCCTTCGTGGTGGTCGAGGAGCCTCGCACGATCCAGCGGGGCTTCATGGGCGCGAACCGCCGGAGAGCACTCCGGGGCGCATGACGATTCATTGGGGACTCGATCTCGGCACGTCCAATACGACGATCTGCGACGACCGCGGGGGTACCCCTCGGGTGCTGCACCTGCCGGGTCTCTCCAGGCTGGAGCCGCTCACTCAGACCCCCGTCGTGCCCTCCTGCGTGTGCGTCGTGGACAGCGGCGGCGACCAGGTTCTCATCGGCCAGGAGGCCGTGGACTACAACTGGGACGGCCGCGCGCAGGGGTGGGCGGGGGGCTTCAAGCGGGAGCTGAGTCGAGACCCGTCGCAGGAGCTGGTCCGGATCGGCGACCGACGCTACACGGCCCGTGACGTCGCTCGCCTGTTCGTGGACCGCCTCGTCGACGCGGTCGAACGGGCCACGGACCAGCCCGTGGCGGACCTCACCGTCGCGGTACCGTCCGATGCGTTCGAGACGTACCGGGCCGAGCTGCGCGCGGCCTACGAGGCGATCGACGATCGCGGATGGGGCCGCAGGATCTGGGACCGACTGCGGGGGGCGCCCGCCGCCCGCCGCATCCGGTTCGTCGACGAGCCGGTGGCCGCGGCGCTCGGGTACGGGGTCGACGTGGCCGGCCCGACCACCCTGGTCGCCTTCGACTTCGGCGCGGGCACGATGGAGGCCGCCCTCGTGCGTACGCGTCCCGGTGAGTCGGTCCGAATGGGGCACGCCGACGTGCTGGCGAAGCAGGGGATCGCGAGAGGCGGACGCGACGTCGACGCGTGGATTCTCGACGCGCTGGTGCCGACGGCGCTTCACGACTGGCCCGAGTGGAGCGTGGCCCTGCACTGGGAGGCCGAGCGGACCAAGCTCCTCGCGAGCGCCGGCCGCGAGGGGACCTTCACCTTCCGCAACGAAACGTGGGGACACCTCGATCGGGCCGGCCTCGAGGGACTCCTGGTACAGCGCGGCCTGATCGCGGAGATGCGCGGCCTTCTCGCCCGTCTCATGGAGGACGCTCGCAACCATCACGGAATCGGCGCGACGGACGTCGAGCACGTCCTCCTGGAGGGCGGGTCCACCCTCCTGCCCGGAGTCCGCGAGGTGGTCTCGGAGGTGTTCGGCCGCGATCGCGTCCGGGAGTGGCTCCCCTTCGAGAGCGTCGCCCGCGGCGCCTCCCTCTTCGGAGCGGGCGGGCGCGTCGAGGACTTCATCTACCACGACTACGGACTCCGCGTGCGACGCGACGACGGTCGCGAGGAATACGAGCTCCTCATCGAGGGTGGGACCCGCTTCCCGACACCGGACGATCACGTCGTGCGTTACTACGCACCGGGCTTCGACGGCCAGGAGGCACTGCACCTGTTCGTGTGCGAGGTGGGTCGGGTCGCCGGCCGCTCGGTCTCGTGGGAGGAGCGCAGCAACGGGAACCGCTACTATCGGCCGGCGACGGAGGGGGAGCGCGCGTTCTGTCCCTGCCTCAACGAGGCCGACCCCGCCCTGCCGCTCGATCCGCCCGGATCGGGTACGGCGCCCCGCCTGCGCGTCTCGTTCATGATCGACGCGGACCGCTGGCTGTGCGCCACCGTGCACGACCTGCAGCGCAAGATCGATCTGCGCGTACGCGAGCCGGTGGTGCGACTCCTGTGAGCCCCCTGCGCATGCCCGGAATCCCCGATGCCGGCGAGGTCGAGCGGTCCTGGCGTGCCGCCGCGGACGAGGTCGGGGGTCACTACGGTCTGACGCCGCGACAGTCGATCCCCTACATCCGCGTGGCCACGCCGGGTCACCAGATCGTGCTCCAGCTGCTGTACACGGGGTCGGGCTACCGCACGTCGGTCCGGGCCCCCTTTCACGATCCCGGGGGCTTGTCGCTCGTGATCACCGACGAGAGCGGGCTCGGTGCCTTCTTCAAGAAGCTCGGCTTCACGCAGGACATCGAGATCGGACGGACGGATTTCGACGATCGCTTCCTGGTGCGGGGCCACCCCGTCGCTCACGTACGCCGACTCCTCGCTCCACCCGTCCCCGACCACATCGTCGCCCAGCCGTTCATCGACCTCCGGATCACCGGTGCGCTCTTCGGCGAATCCTATCCCCGCGGCATCTCCGAGGTGGTCATCCATCGCAGCCGTATCGTGCGGCCCACCGCGCAGCTCGTGGGCCTGGTCGAAGTGGCCCGAGCCCTCGTGACCCGCCTCGACCCGCTCGGCACCGTCGAGACGACCGACCTCGAAGAGCTTCTGACGAGACTGGCGCGTCCCCGCGGGCGGGTGGTGGACATCTGGTCGGGAATCGTCCTCTGGGACGGCGATCCTCCGCGCCGCGACTCCGTGCGCCGCCTCGGAGAACGGGGTGACGTGAAGGCGGTCCCGGCACTGATCGAGGCGCTGGACGATCCGGATCCGGCGCTGGTGGTCGACGCCATCCGAGCTCTGGACGCCATCGGCGACCCCTCCGCCGTTCCCGGGCTCGTTCGTCTCCTCGGGCGACGCCGTGACCACGTCGAGGACGAGCCCCTGTCGGACCACGCGGGACGTGCCCTCCGAGCCTTCGGCGAGGAGGCGTTGGTGGATGCCGTCGAGCGCGCGTTGGCCGGTGACCGGACCGGCCTGCTCGAGGCCGTCGGCGCCCTCCGGGAGCCTGCGATCGAGGCCTTCATGCGGGTACTCGACTCCTTCGACCTGGACGCCCGCGTCGAAGCGGCGGTCGTTCTGGGCGAGCTCGGCGCACGGCAAGCCCTGCCGCTCCTGCGCGACAAGAGTTGGGCGATGGGGCTCAGGACGAAGCTGGCCGATGCCTCCCGTGCGGCGATCGATGCGATCGAGGCACAGGCCTCGCTCCCCCGACCCGCCTCGGCCGCGCCGCCCACCCCACAGTCCGCCCAGGGCGCGACCCTCCCCCGCCCCGCGCAGCCCAGGGGCTCCGGCACGGGTGCGACCCTGCCCCGCCCCGTCGACGAACCCGACGCCCGCGAGCGCTGATATCGGTCGCTGCAACCCGACGGGCCTTCTCGTCGTCTATGGAATGTGTGGGGGGGTGGGCGGCCGTGGTGCGGCCCGTCTCGGTTATGCAACCGGATGTGGAGCGGGCTGACATGCGCGAACTGCGATTGGCTTTCCGAAGCCTTCGTCGTACACCCTTCGTCACACTCGTGGCGATTCTGTCCCTGGCGCTCGGCATCGGCGCGAACGCGGCGATCTACTCGCTGATGGACGCGATGCTCCTGCGCTCGCTCCCCGTCCAGGATCCGGCCACCCTCGTCAACATCGCGGTGCCCGGCCCCAACCCCGGGTCGCAGTCGTGCGGGCAGGCCGGCGGGTGCGACGAGGTGCTCTCGTACCCGATGCTGCGGGACCTCGAGGCCTTCGAGGCCCCGTCGCTCGCGGGCGTGGCCGGCCACGTGCCCTTCGGCGTGAACCTCGCCTACGACGGACGTACGACCAGCGGTCAGGGCGCCCAGGTGACCGGCACGTACTTTCCCCTCCTCGGCGTGCGACCGGCACTGGGCCGGCTCCTCGACGAGAACGACGACCGTGAGATCGGTGGTCATTTCGTAGCCGTGCTCGGCTGGGATTACTGGCAGAACGAACTGGGCGGCGACCCCGAAGTGCTCAACCGCTCGCTGGTCGTCAACGGCGAGTCGCTGACCGTGGTCGGTGTGGCCCCCGACGGCTTCCGCGGCACCGTGCTCGGTGCATCGCCCGACGTCTTCGTGCCGATCACCATGCGTGAGGTCATGCTCCCCTGGTTCGACGGCTGGGAGGAGCGCCGCTGGTACTGGGCGTACGCCTTCGCCCGGCTCGCGCCCGGAGCGACCCTGCCACAGGCCGAAGAGACGCTGTCGGCCCATTACAACGGCATCATCCGCGACGTCGAGGCGCCGCTCCAGGAGGCGATGACCGACGAGTCCATGGAGCGATTCCGCAACAAGGAGATCGTGCTCTCGGAGGGCTTCCGAGGTCAGAGCAACACCCACGAGGAAGTCGAGACGCCGCTCCGCCTCCTGCTCGGCATCACCGGGCTCGTCCTGCTGATCGCCTGCGCGAACATCGCCAACCTTCTCCTGGCGCGCGGCGCCAATCGCCAGACGGAGATGGCGGTACGCGGATCGCTCGGAGCCTCGCGCGGGACGCTGGTGCGGCAACTGATGCTGGAGTCCCTGCTTCTCGCCGCCGCGGCCGGGATCGCCGGCATCGCGGTCGGGCATGTCACGCTCGCGCTGCTCCAGTACTTCGTCCCGGCCGAAGTCGGCGCCAGCATCGACGTGGGCATGAACGGCGCCGTCCTCGCCTTCACGGGCGCGATCGCACTGGGTACGGGATTCCTCTTCGGGATCTACCCGGCGCTGCACGCCAGTCGCGCCGAACTCGCCACGCTGATCCGCGCCGGCTCGGGCAAGGGTTCGAGCGCGCGGGCCGCGACCCGCTTCCGCACCGCCCTCGTCACCGCGCAGATCGCCCTGTCGGTCGCACTCCTGATGAGCGCGGGCCTCTTCGCTCGCAGCCTGGCCAATGTGGGTGCGGTCGACCTCGGTCAGGATCCCGAGGCCGTCCTGCAGTTCACCCTGAGCCCGTCGCTGAACGGGTACGAGCCCGCCGAGTCGCGCATCCTGTTCGACGAGCTCGAAGAGCGGCTCGGTGCCCTGCCCGGGGTCGCCGACGTCACCAGCTCCCGGGTCTCGATCCTCTCGGGCAACTCCTGGGGGAACGACGTCTCGGTCGAGG
>JAHHMJ010000643.1 GCA_018678395.1 Gemmatimonadota bacterium
CATCTATCGCACGATCCACCGTCTCGGTGAATCCGAGGTCACGGTGCCGCGGGAGTTCATCGACGAAGTCCTGCGGTACGTCGATGGCTGGAACGAGGCCGACCTCAGGGCGGGTTTCGATCGGGCGCGCGCGGCCGGACTGGGGCCCGCGGTCGGGGAGATCCTGCTCGACCACCATCTGCCGCGCGAGTTCTTCTACCTGGCGCTGCAGGAGAGCAAGCTCGACCCCGGTGCCATCGGTCCCTCGACCCGTTTCGGGATCCCGAAGGGCATGTGGCAGATGATTCCGGGGACGGCCGAGGCCTACGGACTCACCCTCGGGCCGCTGCAGGGCGAACGCCGTGCCGACCCTGCCGATGAGCGGCACGACGTGGCCAAGGCCACCGCCGCCGCGGCCCGCTACCTGGCCGACATCTACGAGACCGATGCACAGGCGTCCGGCCTGCTCGTCATGGCCGCCTACAATCTCGGCGAGCCCCGCCTTCTACGGCTGGTCCGGTCGATGCCCGAGTCGCCCCGCGAGCGCAACTTCTGGGTCCTGATGGATCGGCATCGCGACGCGATACCGGACGAGACCTACGACTACGTGTACCGCATCGTCTCGGCCGCCGTGATCGGATCGGACCCCGCGTTGTTCGGCTTCGACCTGGAATCCCCGCTCGGACCCCTGGCGGATCCACTGGGCAACGACGTCACGCCCTGAGCGACGAGCCGGCCGGGGGCACAACCGACGAGCCGACCGGGCCGGTCCCGAGGGGCTTGCCGGAGAAGCCCCCCCGGGGCATGGTGGCCCTCCGCCCATCCCACCTGCCCCGGATCTCCCATGATTCGACCCGCCGCCGCGTTTCGCCGCTCTTCTCGTTCCGGCGCCATGGCCGGACGAGCCACCTTCGTCGCGCTCGCCTGGGCCGTACTGTCGGCTCCGGCCGCCGCCCAGGATTCGGAGGCACCCCCGGTCGACCCGGCTCACTTCCAGACGATGGAGTGGCGCGGCATCGGGCCGTACCGTGGGGGGCGCTCGGTGGCTGTGGCCGGCGTGGTCGGCGACCCACTGATCTACTACATGGGCACGGTCGGCGGGGGCGTGTGGAAGACGACCGATGCCGGCACGACCTGGGCGAACGTCAGCGACGGTCAGCTCGGCACGTCGTCGGTCGGTGCCCTCGCGGTCGCGGAATCCGACCCGAACGTCGTCTACGCGGGCATGGGTGAGCACGCGGTGCGCGGCGTCATGACGTCGCACGGCGACGGGATGTACCGCTCGACCGACGCGGGCCGGACCTGGACCCACGTCGGACTCGATCGCACGCGGGCGATTTCGCGGATCCGGGTCCACCCCGACGATCCCGACGTCGTCTACGTGGCCGCGCAGGGAGCCCCGTACGGCGCGAACGAGGAGCGCGGGATCTACCGTTCGACCGACGGCGGGGCCAACTGGGAGAAGATCCTCTACGTCGACGAGAACACGGGCGCGTCGGATCTGGCCATGGACATGACCAACCCGCGCATCCTTTACGCGGCATTCTGGGAGCACCGGCGCCTGCCGTGGCAGGTCCGCTCGGGCGGCGAGGGCAGCGGCCTGTGGAAGTCGGTCGACGGCGGCGACTCGTGGAGCCCGATCGACGACGATCTCCCGGACATGATGGGCAAGACGGCGATCGACGTCTCTCGGGCCGACCCCGATCGGCTCTATGCGATCGTCGAGGCCGATCCGGGCGGCGGCGTATTCCGCTCGGACGACGCGGGTGAGAGCTGGACGCTGACGACCGACAACTGGACGCTGCGGGCCCGCGCCTGGTACTACATCGAGATCTACGCGGACCCGGTCGACCGGGAGACCGTGTACGTACTCAACGCCCCCATGATGCGTTCAGTGGACGGCGGGCGGACCTTCAGCAGGATCCAGGTCCCGCACGGGGACCAGCATGACCTGTGGATCTCTCCGCTCGACTCCGACGTCATGATCAACGCGAACGACGGCGGGGCGAACGTGTCGTTCAACGGCGGGGCGAGCTGGTCCACGCAGCAGAACCAGCCGACGGCACAGTTCTATCGCGTGGCCGTCGACCGCCGCTTCCCGTACCACGTCTACGGCGGGCAGCAGGACAACTCGACCGTGGCGATCGCCAGCCGCAGCCCCGGGGGCATCGACTGGAAGGACTGGTACCCGGTGGGGGGCTGTGAGAGCGCGTTCACCGCGTTCGACCCGGACGATCCCCGCTACGTCTACGCCGGCTGCTACATGGGCATCATCAGCCGGTACGATCACGAGACCGAGGCGAGCCGCGACATCGGGATCTATCCGGGTATGCCCGCGGCACTTCAGGGCCGTGAGATGAAGTTCCGCTACAACTGGAACGCGCCGATCGTGGCCTCGCCCCACGACCCCACGGAGATCATCCACGCGTCCAACCACCTGGCCCGCACCCGGGACGGGGGCATGAGCTGGGAGCTCATCAGTCCCGACCTCACCCGCGACGAAGACGAGAAGCAGGGGTACGGCGGCGGTCCCATCACCAACGAGGGGGCCGGTGGCGAGATCTACGGGACCATCACCTACGTGGCGCTTTCGCCGCACGAGCGAGGCACGATCTGGGCCGGCACCGACGACGGCCTGGTGCAGCTCACGCGTGACGACGGCGCGACCTGGTCGGACGTGACACCGGATCTCGACCTGCCGCCGGGACAGGTCAACGCCATCGAGGTCTCCCCGCACGATCCCGCCACCGCCTACGTCGCCTACACGGCCTACAAGTTCAACGACTTCACGCCATACGCACTGATCACGAACGACTACGGCGCATCGTGGGAGACCCGCACCGACGGCATTCCCGACGAAGCGTGGGTCAAGGTCGTTCGCGAGGACCCCGTCCGGCCCGGTCTGCTGTACCTCGGGACGGAAACCGGGATCTACGCGTCCTGGGACCAGGGCCGGCGGTGGCAGTCGCTCCAGTTGAACCTGCCGAACTCGCCCATCAACGACCTGGTGGTCCAGTCCGAAGAGAACGACCTGGTCGCCGCGACCTCCGGCCGCAGCTTCTGGATTCTCGACGACCTCACGCCGCTGCAGCAGGCGGGGGACGCCGGCGATGAGGGCGTCCACCTCCTGCGTCCGCGACACGCCTGGCGCATCGCCGGCGGTGGTGGGGGTGGAGGCGGCCCGACGGCGGGCGCGAATCCGGCCGGGCCGGCGCGCATCCACTTCACGCTCGCCGACGCCCCCGCGTCGACCGATACGGTGGCGGTCGAGATCCGAGCGCCCGACGGCGGCCTGGTGCGCACCTTCTCCACGCATCCGGATGAATCGGTGAGCCCCGGCGCCGACCCGCTGGACGTCTCGGCCGGGATGAACCGGGTCGTGTGGGATCTGCGGCACGAGGAGATCCCGAACATCCCCGGCGCCTACGTCTTCGGGTCGCTCCAGGGACGACGGGTCGTACCGGGTACCTACGAGGTCCGTCTGCACGCGGCCGGCGTCACGCAGTCGCAGCCTCTCGACGTGCGGATGG
>JAHHMJ010000367.1 GCA_018678395.1 Gemmatimonadota bacterium
ACACCCTGCTGCTTCGGCTACGAAGGCTGATCGGCTCGGAGCCCGACGAGCCGGTGACGCTCGTGGGCGCCCTTCCCGACTCCTCTCCCCCGGTGTTCACCGACGACATCGTCGCGCGAGCCGTGGAGGCGCGCCCCGACCTGCGGGCGGCGGTACACCAGGTGGATGCCGCGGCCGCGGGCGTCTCCCTCGCGGGAGCCCGCGCGTGGCCGGACGTCACGCTCGGGGCGCTGGTCGCGCGCGAGGAGGGGGACGAGGTGCTGAGAGCCGGAATCCGCGTACCCCTCGTGCTGTTCAACCGGAATCAGGGCAACCGTGCCACGGCCGAGGCCGCGCGTGAGCGGGCGGTCGTGGAGCAGGAGGGGCTCGTACTGACGGTCGTGACGGAGGCCCGCTCCGCGGCGCTCGCCTACGAGCAGGCGCGCGCCGCCCTCGACGTCTACGACGCCGACGTCCTCGTCGCGCTCGAGGAGAGCGCGGCGCTCGTGCAGCTCGCCGCCGAGGCGGGGGAGCTGAGCATCGCCGACGTACTCGTGGTGCAGCGAGAGCTCATCGACGGCCTGGGTGGCTACGTCGACGCACGACTCTCCCTCGCCACCGCGCGGGCGCGCCTGCTCGCGGCCGCTTCGCTGCCTCAAACCACCGACCTCTTCGAGGAAGACCGATGAATCCCGTGACCCTTCGCCGGAAGCCGGCCCGCGCACTTCTCGTCGCCATGTCGACCCTTACGCTGAGCTGCCACCCGGCCGAACCAGAATCGACCGGTGACGAGGGCGCGGAGGCGGACCTCCCGAACCGGGTGGCCCTCACGACCGATGCCCTGGCGTCGCTCGAGCTGACCTATGCGACGGCCGAGGTGATGGAGCTCGGCGCGACGGTGGACGTTCCCGCCGAACTCGTTCCCGATCCGGACCGGCATGCCGAGATCGGAGCCCGGGTCACGGGAAGGATCCTGGACGTGTTCGTGAACGACGGGGACCACGTCGGCCCGAGCGACCCGCTGCTGGCCATCGAGAGCCCGGAGATGGGGCGAGCGTGGGCCGATCTCGTCGCGGCGCGCGCCGCGGAGCGCGTCGCGCGCCGGGCTTGTGATCGCCTGGCAGAGCTACTGGAGGACCGCGTGACATCTGTCCGATCCTTCGAGGAGGCCGAAGGCGCGTGGGAGATCGCGAACGCGGACCTCCGCGCCGCACGGACGCGCCTCGCGGCGCTCGGTGTGACGGACCCCGTCGAGCCGCCGGACAATCCGGCGCGCGTGGTCCTCCGCAGCCCGCTCGCGGGCACCGTGACCGACCGCATGGCCTCACGCGGGGCGTGGGTGGACCCCGCCGACATCCTGCTCCGGGTCATCGACCTCGCCGAGGTCTGGCTGGAGGCCTCCGTCTACGAGCAGAAGATGCGCTACGTCGACGTCGGGCAGGACGTTCAGGTCGACGTTCGCGCCTTTCCGGATGAGGTGTTCCTCGGGCGGGTCGAACGGATCGACGGGATACTGGACGAAGAGACGCGCTCCATCGGGGTACGCGTCTCGCTGGCCAACGAGGGCGGGCGGCTGCGACCCGGGATGTTCGGCACGGCCCGCATCCGAGGTAGCTACGCCGGGGAGGCCCGGGCCCTGGTCGTGATTCCGGCGGCGGCGGTGCAGGAGCTCGACGGCGGCCTGGCCGTTTTCCTCCGCGTAGGTGAGGGCGTCTTCGAGGTGCGGCCCGTTCACACGGGCCGGCGCGACGGCGCACTCGTCGAGGTCGTCGCCGGGCTCGAGGTCGGTGACGAGGTCGTCGCCGACGGCAGCCTGCTGCTCAAGGGCCAGCTTCTGCGCTCGGAGCTCGCAGAGGAGGACGAAGGCTGATGGCCGCCTGGCTCGTTTCGTGGTCGTTGAAGAATCGCTTCCTGGTTCTCGCGCTGACGGTCGTTCTGATCGTCGCCGGTGTCTCTCACCTGCTTCGCCTTCCCATCGACGCCGTGCCGGACGTCACCAACGTCCAGGTACAGGTTCTGACCAAGGCCCCCGCCCTCGCCCCGCTCGAAGTCGAGCGCCTGATCACCTTCCCGGTGGAAGCCGCGATGTCCGGGCTCCCGAGGCTGGAATCGGTGCGATCGGTCTCGAAGTTCGGGCTCTCCGCGGTGACCGTAGTGTTCGAGGAGGGCACGGACATCTACCGGGCCCGCCAACTCGTGGGAGAACGGCTGGGAGAGGCCCGCGAGGCGATCCCCGACGGGTACGGCACGCCCGAGATGGGCCCGATCGCGACCGGTCTCGGTGAGATCTACCAGTTCGAGGTGCGTGGCGAGCCGGCCTGCGCGACCGAGGACGACACGCCGGAGTGCTACACCCCGATGGAGCTCCGCACGCTCCTGGACTGGTTCGTCGCCTACCAGCTTCAGAGCGTGCCGGGTGTCGTTGAGGTGAATACGTTCGGAGGGGAACTGAAGACCTATCAGGTCGCGCCGGACCCCAACGCCCTGCGCGCCCACGACCTGACGCTCCCCGAGCTCTTCGAATCGCTCGAAGCCAACAACCGCAACGTCGGCGGCGCGTATCTCGAGCGGAATCGCGAGCAGGTGGTCATTCGCGGCGAGGGGCTCATCACCTCCCTCGAAGACCTGGGGAGCATCGTCGTCGCAACGCACGAGGACGGGGTCCCGCTCCATGTGGACGACGTGGCCCGGGTCTCATTCGCCCCGATGGTCCGCCAGGGTGTGGTGACGCGCGATGGACGAGGCGAGGCCGTGGTCGGCATCGTGATGATGCTGATGGGCGAGAACTCCCGGGTGGTCGCGGACGGGGTGAAGGAGAAGGTCGAGGCGATCTCGGAAAGCCTGCCCCCGGGGGTGTCGATCGACGCCTTCTACGACCGCACGGACCTGGTGGCAAGAACCATCAAGACCGTCGAGAAGAACCTTTTCGAGGGGGGACTGCTGGTCGTCGCGGTTCTCCTGCTCATGCTCGGAAACCTGCGCGGCGGCTTGATCGTGGCGGCGGCGATCCCCCTCTCCATGCTGTTCGCGTTCATCGGAATGGTCCGCGCGGGGGTGTCGGGAAACCTGATGAGCCTGGGCGCGATCGACTTCGGGCTGATCGTGGACGGATCCGTGGTGATGATCGAGAACGTGTTCCGGCTCATGTCCGACAAGCGTTCGGAGGGCAAGCCGTCGATCGAGATCGTCCGGGAAGCGACGACGGAGGTGGCGCGGCCCGTCACCTTCGCCGTGGGCATCATCATCATCGTGTTCGTCCCGATCCTCACGCTGACGGGCGTCGAGGGGAAGATGTTCAAGCCGATGGCGCTCACCCTGATGTTCGCCCTGGCCGGGTCCCTCATCCTGGCCCTCACGCTCATCCCCGTCCTGGCGTCACTCCTGATCCGTAAGCCGCCGAAGCACCACGAGACGTGGCTGGTGAAACGATGCAAGGCGGTGTACGAGCCGCTGCTCGACCGGGCGCTCGGGAACCGCGTCCGCACCGTCGCACTCGCCGGTGGGCTGTTCGCCATCGGCGTCCTGGCGGCGAGCACACGGGGCGCCGAGTTCATACCTCGGCTCGACGAAGGAGCGATCGCCCTCCAGATGTGGCGACTTCCGTCCGTCTCCATCGACGAGGCAGCGCAGCAGGCCGGGCTCGTCGAGGGCCTGCTCCTGCGCGAGTTCCCTGACGAGATCGAGACGGTGATCTCGAAGACCGGGCGGCCCGAGATCGCGACGGACCCCATGGGCGTGGAGATGAGCGACGTGTTCGTCATGCTCCGCGACCGGAAGGAGTGGAGCTACGCGAACAAGACCGAGCTGGTCGAAGCCATGGAGGTCGTCCTGAACCGGGACGTGCCCGGAGTTGCGTTCGGATTCTCGCAGCCGATCGAACTGCGGGTGAGCGAGCTGATCTCGGGGGTACGCTCGGACATCGCGATCCAGGTCTACGGCGACGATCTCGACGAGCTCGCGCGGGTCGGCAGCGACATCGCACGCACCGTGTCAGGAGTGGAGGGCGCCGACGACGTGAAGGTCGAGCAGGTGACGGGTCTGCCGATCCTGACGGCCCGTGTAGATCGCGCGGCGCTGGCCCGCTACGGCGTCGATGCGGACGACGTACTGGCCGCCATCGAGTCGCTAGGCGGGCGCGATGTGGGTGTCGTACTGGAGGGCGAGCAGCGGTTCGCGCTTCAGGTTCGCTTCCCCCCCGAGGTCCGTGACGATCCCGCCGCGATCGAGCGGATTCCCGTGGCGGCCGCGTCGGACCGCGTGCTGCCCCTGGGAGAGCTGGTGTCGATGGAACTGGAGTACGCCGCGGCGCAGGTGAGCAGGGAGCGCATCCAGCGACGGGTCAGTGTGGAGCTGAACGTGCGGGGGCGGGACATCGCGTCCGTGGTCGAGGACGCGCGCCAGGCCATCCGGGACGGGGTCGCGATTCCACCGGGCTACACGCTCGAGTGGGGCGGTCAGTTCGAGAATCTCGAGAGCGCGTCCGCGCGCCTGATGATCGTCGTGCCGGTCGCTCTGCTCCTCATCTTCGTACTTCTCTACGGTACCTTCGACGCCGCCAGGCCGGCGCTCCTCATCTTCCTCAACGTGCCGTTCGCCGCCGTGGGAGGCGTGCTCGCGCTGACCCTTCGAGGACTCCCCTTCTCGATCTCGGCGGGCATCGGCTTCATTGCGCTCTTCGGCGTGGCGGTTCTGAACGGCGTCGTGCTGGTGGACTACATTCGCAAGCTCGAACTGACGGAAGGGCTTTCGCCTGCGGAAGCCGCTCGACAGGGCGCGCTCGTCCGCATGCGTCCCGTGCTGATGACGGCGCTCGTGGCCGCCTTCGGATTCGTGCCGATGGCGTTGGCCAGCGGCGCCGGGGCCGAGGTGCAGCGGCCGCTCGCGACCGTCGTGATCGGGGGTCTCGTCACCGCCACGCTCCTCACCCTCTTCGTGCTGCCGTCCATCTACGCCTGGTTCACCGGCGGTGCATCCGTTCCGGACGCCAACGCGGCGGAGGTCGCATGACGGCGGCCGGCGCGGTCAGCTTCCGGCTTCTTCCAGGTCCGTTCGCGCATCTCGCACGATGGACCATGACGAGTGGAGGAAGAGCCCCGCGATCACCACCGCGACCACGAGGTCCGGCCACGGCGTCGATGTCCAGGCCACGAGGCCGGCCGCCACCACCACGGCGACATTCCCGATGGCGTCGTTTCGTGAGAAGAGCCACACCGCGCGGACATTCGCGTCACCGGTGCGGTGCGGGATCAGGGCCGCCGCCGCCGCGACGTTCACCACGAGGGCCACGAACCCGAGAGCGCCCATGAGGCCGGCCTCGGGCTGCTGCTGCGCCAGCACCCGATATCCGGTGTTCACCAGCACCCCGACCCCGAGCACACCCAGGAACCCGCCCTGGATCAGCGCGGCTCGCGCTCGCCAGAGAAGGCTCCACCCGATTGCGAGCAGGCCGAGGAAGGTGATGAGTCCGTCCCCGAGGAAGTCCAGCGCATCGGCCTTGAGTGCCTGCGACCCGCTCAGGAACCCGCCGATCATCTCGACGATGCCGTAGCCGACGTTGAGGAGGACCACGATCCAGAGCGCGCGGCGATAACCGGGTGCCATGTGCGCGGGCGCCGGGGCGTCGGTCGCACCCGCACCCTCCAGGGGCTCCAGCCGGTAGCCGAGGGTGCTCACCTCTCGCTCGACCCCGGGCGTCGGATCGTCCTCGGCGGCGTCTGCGCCCAGCGTGAGGATGTGTGTGGCGGTGGATACCTTCACCGACGCCACTCCCGGCACGCTCCGCACGGCCGCCTCGATCTCGGCCGCGTCCTTCGCACAGTCCATCCCCACCACACGGTATCGTCGCATCGTCTCTCGCTCATGTGTTCGGCAGTACCCACAACGTCACCACGGCCACCCAGGTGCTCAACAGAGCCAGCAGGCCCAGGATCTGCGGGGGACGGAATCCGTGCCTCCCCGCCCCCCAGTGCACGAAGGCTGCGAACGACGCTGCCATGGCCGCGACGAACCCGAGGTTCACGGACAGAAGGGGAACGATCCCGATCGGCAGCCCGACCAGCGCGAGGGGCACGAACGCCACGGTCAGCGTGACCGCATGGTCTCCGACGACGCTGGTCGTGGCGGATGTCACCTGTCCGCTCCGGGCCACGCTCCACGTGGCGAACAGCTCGGGGAGCACGGCCATGGGCGCGGTGATGAACATCCCGCCCACGACGCGCCCGATGCCGAACGCCTGCACGAGTTGCTCGGTCGCACGGACGATGAACCACGCTCCCGCTGCCAGCGCACACAGGCCGGCTACGCCCAGAAGCACCTCGCCGCGACTCCATCTCTCGTCCTCGCCCTCGCCTCGGTCCCGCAGGAGCGCATGGCCGAGGAATACGACGTATGCCGCGCCGAGCAGGAGCCCGTCGATCACCTGAAGGCCGCGCCAAGCGGCGGGCAGCGTGAGCACCGCGAACAGGACGATGAGCCCGAGGTACGGCAGGGCCTGGACCGTCACGCCCCTCCGATCGACCCGGAGCAGCCGCTGCTCGAGGTGCTCGTCGTGCCCGGGATCCTGCTCCGCCTCGTCGACCTGACGGGACGCCACGCACGCCACCGCCACCACCAGGGGGATCGCGATGACGTTGGCGGCGAGGGCCGCGCCGAGTCCGATGTCGCCCACACCCCGGATCGCGCTGGCGGTGTTGATCCCCACCTCCGGAGCCGAGGCGGCGAGCCCCACCAGCGCGCCCCCGGCCGCGGCCGAGATCCCCTGGCGACGGCGGAGCAGTTCGAGCGGCCGCGCGAGTCGCTCGGCGCCCCAGTGGGCGACAAAGACCGCCCCCACGAGAACCCCTCCCCACAGCAGCGGGCTCACCCCACCAGCCACTCCCACGCCTCGTCCAGCTCACCGGACGGGAACCACCGGACGGTCGCATGCGCGAACGGCTTCATCGCCTCGGTCGTGAGCCGATCGACGGTGCCGCTGCCGACCATCGCGAGTCGCTCCACCTCCTCGTTGAGCCGCAGGTCCGCCTTCACGTCCTCCCACAGCGCTCGCCATCCCTCCCACCCGGTCCACTCCTCCGTCACGAAGAGGATGCGGAGCGAGGAATGATCCGTGAGCAGTCCCGTCAGATGGGACCGCAGGTCGAGTCCATCGTCCTCCGACAGGCTTCCTACCAGGCGAATCGCCACGCGGCTTCCGTCGGTGCTTGGCATGATCTCGAACATGATTAGGGGTTCCTCGAGAATAGAGGGATCAGGCGGATGAATCGGGGAAGGCTTCCTCGGCCCGGGGCCGGTACCGGAGCAGTCGAAGCGCGTTGCCGACGACGAGAAGCGTGCTGCCCTCGTGCACGATGACCGCGGGGCCGATCCCGAAGATTCCGGTGGTGGTGGCGACGATGAGGAGCACGATCACGGAGAGCGATACGGCCAGGTTCTGACGAATCACCGCTCGCGTGCGGCGGGAGAGGCCCACCGTGAAGGGGATTCCGGCGAGGTCGTCACCCATGAGCGCCACATCCGCCGTCTCGAGCGCCGCGGCGGTCCCGGCGCCGCCCATCGCGATGCCCACATCGGCTGTCGCCAGCGCCGGGGCGTCGTTGACGCCGTCGCCGACCATGGCCACGCCGTCGTGTCGGGCCAGCAGGGCCTTCACCGCCGCCACCTTGTCCTCCGGCAGCAGCTCGGCCATCACCTCGTCGATGCCGACCTCCCGGGCGACGGCCTCGGCGACGCCGCGGTTGTCGCCGGTCATCATGACGAGCGTGCCGACGCCCTGCTCACGGATCCGGTCGAGGGTCTCTCTCACCCCGGGGCGAGGCCGGTCCGCCACCCCGAGGGTGCCGAGCCAGCGCTCGCCGTGCCGGACGGCCATGACGCTCTTCCCGCTCTCCGACAGGCGCTCCACGGCCGCGCGCACCTCCTCCGGCACCGGCACGCCCGTCTCCTCCCAGAGTCGCAGGTTTCCGATCTCGACCACCCGGCCGTCCAGCGACGATCGCACCCCGCGCCCGGTCAGGCTCTCCAGATCTCCCGCCTCCGGCAGCGCGACCCCCTCCGCCTCCGCCCGGCGCACCACGGCCTCGGCGAGGGGGTGCTGCGAGGTTTGCTCGACCGCGCCCGCCACGCGGAGTAGCTCGTCGGGCGAGACCGCGCCGGCGGGCACCACGTCGGTCACGTCGGGCCGCCCGAGCGTGAGCGTGCCCGTCTTGTCCATGGCCAGGGCGGCCACGGCGCCGAGCCTCTCGAGGTGGACGCCGCCCTTGATGAGCACGCCGTTGCGCGCCGCCTGAGCGATTCCAGCCAGGACGGCGGACGGGGTTCCGATTGCGAGTGCGCACGGTGATGCGGCGACCAGGAGTGCCATCGACCGGTAGAAGGAGGTGCTCCAAGTCCACCACCCCATCACCGCCGGGAGTATCGCCAGCGCGAAGGCCGAGAGAAGCACCAGCGGCACGAAGATCCGCTCGAAGCGGTCGGTGAGCCGCTCAGTCGGCGCCTTTCGAGTCTGGGCCTCTTCGACCAGTTGGATCACCCGGTCCAAAGTGCGGTCGCCCGCCGCTCGGGTCGTCTCGACGTGAAGCGCCCCCTCTCCATTCACGGTTCCAGCGAAGACCTCGTCACCGTCGCCCTTCTCGACCGGCACCGACTCGCCGGTGATGGGGGCCTGATTGACGACCGAGCGGCCCCTGCGCACCTCCCCGTCGACGGGGATCCGTTCGCCCGGGCGAACGATCACCCACTCCCCGGCCCGCACGTCTTCGACCGGCACGTCGACGAGCGCGTCATCCCGGAGCACCCGGGCGGTCGCCGGCGCGAGGTCGGCCAACGCGCGGATCGCCCCTCGAGCTCGATCGAGTGCCCGATGCTCCAGGGCGTGGGCCAGGGAGAAGAGGAAGAGGAGGAAGGCGCCTTCGGCCCACTCCCCCAGAGCCGCCGCTCCGAGGGCGGCCACGAGCATGAGGAGGTCGATGTCGAAGGTGAGATTCCCCTTCCGCAGCGCTCGTGCCCAGTGGCCCGCGAGGTCCCAGGCACCGAGCACGTAGGCGACCAGATAGAGGGGCAGCGCCGCCATATCGGGCAGACTCAGCCAGCGTTGACCACTCCAGGCGGCGGCGAGGAGAAGGCCTGCCCCGAGGCTGAAGACCAGCTCCTTGTTTGCGACCATCCGAGCCAGCAGGCCGGTAGGTTCGTCGCCATTTTCCCTCTCTTCGCCTCCCTTGCGGGGTCGCGTCGGAGGGCCGTAGCCCATGGCCTCGAGTTCCGTGCGGATCGTGGTCTCGTCGAGGATCTCCCGATCGAACTCCACCCGGGCTCGTTGGGCGGGAAGGCTCACCGAGGCGTGGAGCACTCCCTCGACCCGGCGGAGGCCCGCCTCGATTCGGCGTGCCGCGTCTTCGCCGTCGATCGCCCGAATCGGGAGAACCGCGTGCCCGTAGCGGGCTGTGACCGCCGCCCCCGCCCGAACGGCGGCCCGCTCCACGTCGCCGAGCCCCATGACGTCGCTGTCGTAGTGAACGCACAGGAGCGACGCACCCTTCCCGGGCGCATCGACCACGTGGACGTCGAGGACGGCCCGGAGGGCCCGGAGACTTCGAACGAGTCGCAGGACACACGCATCCCGGTCGTCCGGGATGTCGGGCAGCAGGACGGGAAGCTCGATTTTCGTCGTGGATTCCATGATCACCACCTTCCCGGTGCAGAGCCCGTACCACCTCGCGGTTCACACCGCACGGGGCCCCCTCGCTTTCGTCTTGATACGCACGCCGTCCTCCACGGGAAGGACGAAGATCTTCCCGTCGCCTCGAGCTCCGGTGTGTGCGGCGGCGAGGACCGCCTGGACGACGGCCTCGGCCCGGTCGTCGGAAACCACCGCCTCCACCCGAACCGTCGGGGTGAAGTCGTCGAGCTGATCGCGGACGTCCCGAGCGTCGTCCTCGAGCTTTTCCCGCCCGAACCCTCGGGCGGGGGTGACGGTCATGCCCGTGAAACCCTCCACATGCTCGAGGGCCCGGGTCACCCGGTCGAGACGGTACGGGGGCAGGTACGTGAGGATCATCTTCATCGTGGCCTCCTCAGAAGCGGGTGGGCTCGCGGTGCAACCATCCGTAGAGGACGGGGAGCACCAGCAGCGTGAGCGCAGTGGATGTCACCAGCCCGCCGACGACCGCGACGGCCAGCGGCCGCTGGACCTCGGATCCGGGGCCGGTGGCGAGAAGCAGTGGGATCAGGCCCAGGGTCGTGGTGACGGCCGTCATCAGGACGGGTCGGAGCCGAAGCATCGAGCCTCGCTCCACCGCCTCCCGGATGGACAGCCCCTCCTGGGCGTGGAGCTGGTTGAAGTAGGTGATGAGCACGAGACCGTTTTCGACGGCGATCCCGAACAGCGCGATGAAGCCGACGCTGGCCGGGACGGAGAGCGCCTGCCCCGTGATCAACAACGCGACGAGCCCGCCCACGAGGGCCAACGGGATGTTGAGGATGATGAGGAGCGCTTCTTTTATGCTGTTGAACGAAGCGAAGAGCATCCCGAAGATCAGCAGGATGGTGATCGGGATCACGACGGCGAGGCGCCGATTCGCCGCCTGGGCGAGTTCGAACTGGCCGCCGAACGTAGTGAGATACCCCGGGGGTAGGTCGACCTGCGCAGAGATGGCTGCGCTGGCCTCCTCCACGAACGAGCCGATGTCCCGACCGCGCACGTTGAGCTGGATCGTGATGTAGCGCTGATTATCCTCTCGCGAGATCTGCCGCGGTCCGATGATGGACTCGATCGTGGCGACCTGATCGAGGGGGACCAGTGTGCCGTCCGGGGCGTCGATGAGGAGCGCCCGCACGTCGGACACGCGAGCGCGCTCCGCTTCGGTGTAGCGCACGTAGATCGTCCAGCGGCGCTCCCCCTCGAAGAGCTGCCCGGCCGGCGCGCCGCCGACGGCGGCCCGGACCAACTCCTGCACGTTCGCCACGGGAATCCCGTAGCGCGACAACTCGCCCCGATCGAGGTCGATGCGGAGCTGCGGCTGCCCGCTCACCTGGTCCACCTGGATTTCAGAGGCCCCTTCCACGTCGCCCAGGACGCCGGCGATCTCATTCGCCTTCTCCAGGAGCACGTCCAGATCGTCCCCGAAGAGCTTGACCGCGATCTGGGCCTTGATCCCGGTGAGGAGTTCGTCCACGGCGGCCGCGATGGGCTGGGTGAAGTTGAGCTGGACCCCCGGGACGTCGTCCAGTCGCTCCTGCATGGCCGCCACCAAGGCTTCCCGATCGTCGGCGGTCACCCATTGGTCGTCCGGCTTCAGGTCGACGAAGATCTCGGCGTTGTTGACCGGATCGGCGTGGGCCCCGACTTCGCCCCGCCCGATCCGGCTCACCACCTGGGTGACCTCGGGAAAGGTGAGGAACTGCTCTTCGAGACGCCCGACCGTCGCCGTGGACTCCGTCAGCGCAATCGAGGGTGCCAGGGTCGCGCGCACCAGGAGGGTGCCCTCGTTGAGGGTCGGAATGAACTCGGTCCCCAGAAACGGAAACACGCCGGCCCCGACGGCGATCAGCGCGACCGTGCCGAGAATCACCGGGCTCCGGTGGTCGAGTGCCCACGTGAGGAGTGGCCGGTAGCGTGCCTGGGCCCACCGGACGATGCGGACCTCGTCGTGCGCCTCGTGGCCGTCGGGTTTCCGGCCTGCGCCCTCTGCCACCGCCCGTCGCTTCAGCAACTGTTGGGCAAGCACTGGTGCGAGGGTGAGCGAGAACAGGAGCGAGCCCAGCATGGCCAGGGCGATCGTGTAGGCCAGCGGGCGGAACATGGTGCCTTCCACACCTTGGAGGGTGAAGAGGGGGAGGAAGACCACGATCACGATCGAGATGGCGAAGAAGACGGGCCGGCCCACCTCCTTCGCGGCCCGGGACACGAGGTGCACTTTGGGTTCGTCCGCGTCGGGATCTTCCTTCAGCCACCGGAAGACGTTCTCCACGACCACGATGGCCGCATCGACCATCATGCCGATTCCCACTGCCAACCCTCCCAGCGACATCAGGTTCGCGCTGATGCCGAACTGGAGCATGAGTAGAAAGGTGAGCAGGATGGAAAACGGCAACGACAGCGCCACGATGAGCGACGATCGCAGGTTTCCGAGGAAGACCGCGAGCACCACCACGACCAGGATGAGGCCCTGCCACAATGCCGTGGTCACCGTCCGGGTGGCCCGGTCGACCAGGCCGGACTGCTCGTAGTAGGGCACGAGCCTCACCCCTTCCGGCAGGGCGGTACGGATCTGGTCGAGTCGGTCCTCGACGCGATCGATCACCGTGGACGTGTTCGTGCCCAGGAGCTTGAGGACGAACCCGACGACGACCTCGCCCTCGCCGTTGCGGGTCACCAGACCCCGTCGGATCTCGGGCCCGATATCGACCCGGGCCACGTCGGTCACCCGCACCGGCGTGCCGCCCCGGGTTACGATCGTGATGTCGCGGAGGTCGTCGAGGGTTTCCGCCAGGCCCACCGACCGGACGATGTACTCCTCACGAGCCACCTCGAGGAAGCTGGCGCCCACGTTGAGGTTGTTGGCCTCCACGGCCTCGAGGACGTCGTGAAGGGAGAGGTCGTACTGGCGGAGGCTCGCCGGGTCCACCACGACGTGGTACTGCCTCACGTGCCCGCCGATGGAGAGCACCTCCGTCACACCCCGCACGGTCTGCAGGTTGCGCTTGACGATCCAATCCTGGATCGTGCGGAGTTCTTCCAGAGTGTAGGAGCCGCTCTCGTCGTCGAGGTAGTAGAAGAGGATCTGCCCGAGGCCGCTCGAGATCGGCCCCATCTGTGGGTCTCCGAGGCCTTCCGGGATTTGCTCCCGGGCCTCCTGCAGCCGCTCGTTCACGAGCTGCCGCGCGAAGTAGATGTCGGTTCCCTCGTCGAAGTAGACGTTCACGACGGACAGGCCGAAGTTGGAGACCGACCGGATCCGGTCGAGCCCGGGCAGCCCGTTCATCGCCACCTCGACCGGATAGGTCACGAGTTGCTCCACCTCTTCCGGCGCGAGCCCCTCGGTCTCGGTGAAGACCTGCACGAGGGCCGGTGAGATGTCCGGGTAGGCGTCGACGGGCAGACGCGTGTACGCCCAGGCCCCTGCGCCGAAGATGACGGCGGCCGCGACCACGACCAGCAGACGTTGCCGGAGCGCGAAGTCGATGAGTTTGTCGATCATCGCCGCCCCCTCAGTGTCCGTGCCCGCCGAACTCGCCCTCGGCGAGTTCCGACTTGAGCGTGAACGCGCCGTGTACCACCAACGGTTGGTCTGCGGTGAGTCCGGAGACGATCTCGACGAGGCCGCCCGGAAGTTCCGCGCCCATCGTCACCGCACGGGCGACGAACTCGTCTGCGTCGGCTCCGGGCACCCACACCACCGTCGCGCCCTCGACCGTCTGCACCGCGTCGCGGGGGACGGCGATGACGGGCGCACCGTCGGCCACGTCGATCCGTGCGGTCGCGAACATCCCAGGCTTCAACGCACCGTCCGTGTTTTCCACCTCGACCCTGGCGCGAACCGTCCGGCGGTCGGGGTCGACGATGTCGGCCACGTAGACGATCCGGCCGGGAAAGACCCGACCGGGCCACGCCACCGTGGTGACCCCCACCGGCTGATCCCGCCGGACCCGACTCAGATTGCGCTCGTAGATGTCCAGCTCGATCCACAGGCGGCTCAGGTCGGCGACCGTGAAGAGCTGGTCAGCCGGATCGACCACCTCGCCGCGGCCGGCGTGACGCTCGACCACGATGCCATCGTAGGGAGCGGACACGTCGAAGTGGCCGCCCTCGTCGTGCAGGTCCGCGCCCAGCACCCGAAGGCGCTCCTGAGCGCTCGCCAGCCGTGCCTGCACCCGGCGAAGTTCCGCTTCGGCGTCGAGCAGCTCCCGGCGACTCGAGATGCCCTGGGCTTCCAGCCGCTCTTCGCGATCGTAGTTCTCCTGCGCGATCTCGAGCAGCGCCTCGGCCTCGTGGAGGTCGGCCCGGGTCGCACCCACCTCGGGGCTCTCGAGGTGCGCGAGCACCTGCCCCCTCCGAACCCTCGATCCCACCTCGGCGGTGAGTTCGACGACGCGACCCTGGGTCTTCGGCCCGATGTGGCTGACCCGGTTCTGGTCGTAGGTGATGCTGCCCGTCACGGGCAGGAATCCGGCGCTCACCAACTCCGGGGTGCCCACGACCACACCGCTCACCGCGAGGGCCGCCGAGTCGAGGTGCACGACTGGATCGCCGCCCT
The DNA here is from genome assembly GCA_018678395.1 of Gemmatimonadota bacterium. Lineage (GTDB taxonomy): Bacteria > Gemmatimonadota > Gemmatimonadetes > Longimicrobiales > Gaopeijiaceae > Gaopeijia. The sequence goes on from JAHHMJ010000367.1 coordinate 14,229, forward strand.
CCTCGGATGCACCCACCTGAGGGCTGTCGTCCGCGTGGTCGTCATCATCGCTCCCACCCCCTTCTCCGCACGCCGTCAGGAGCAGGATCAGGGGCGGGACGGCCACGAGAAGGAGAAACCGGAGCAGCCGCGCACGGGTCCACTCGGTCTGCGTCGAACGGTCGATGGGAGGTGCCAAGGTGTGGGCGCTCATCGGGAGTCCTCCCGGAAGTCGAGGTTCAGATCGTCGAGGATGGTGGCCGTGGCGCTGCGGAGCGCCACTTCCGCCATGCGTTGCTGCTCCCACGCCTCCCAGTAGCCCAGCTCCGCGTCGAGGAGCTGATTACGCAGGAGAAGAAGGGTGGAGAGATCGAGCTTCCCTTCCTGGTAGGCGGTCTCCAGCAGTCGCTGGTTCTCTCGCGCCGGCGGGAGCACATCGCTTTCGAAGAGCTGGACCTGCCGTGCCGCGGCCTGCCAGGCACGAAACGCATCGGCGACTTCGGTGCGTACCCGCAGCTCCACGGCCCGCACCGTCAGCCCCGCTTGCCTCACCTCGACGGCACGGCCCTCCCGCAGCCCCTGGTTGCGATCGAACAGGGGCACCGGCACGCTGAACGCCAGGCCGAAGCGAGGAGCGACGCCCGGCGCTTCGCGCTCGGCGATGCCGGCGATTCCCACGTTGGGTAGTGCTTCTCGCGTCGCCAGCGAACGCAGCGATTCGGCCCGGCCGACGTACGCTCTGGAGGCCGTCAGGTCCGGGCGATTGGACAGGGCGGTGGCGGAGAGTTCCGGCAGGGAGGTGTCCGGCAGCCGCACGGCGGCACCGACCTCGGCCGCCGCCGTCCGTACCGTTGCGGATGCCGGGAGCCCGGCGAGTCGAATCAGGGCCAGTTCGGCTTCCGCGACGTCCTGCTCGACCGCGAGGACCCGGGCACGGGCTCGTGCGGCCTCGATCTCGACGAGATTGGCCTGGAGGAGTGAGACCTCGCCCTCGGAAAGCTGGATGCGCACTGCGTCCAGCAGGCGATCGTTCAGCGTCCGGATCTCTCTCGCCACGTCGAGCCGCTGTCCGGCCGCGGCGAGGGTGAACCAGGTGCGTTCCACGTCTGCCAGCACGACCCGGGCTTCGTTCGCCGCCTCGGCCCGTGCCGCAGACAGACCGGCTTCCGCCGCGGCCACCCTGCGCCCGCGCTGACCGGCCAACTCGACCTCCTGGCCGAACCGGATCTCGTAGCGATCGGGGCCGCGATCGCTGAGGGAACTCGGACCCTCGACTTCGATGGCCGGGTTGAACGGGTAGGTGCGGGCGGTGCGGAGTTCGGCGCTCGCCGCGCCGATGCGCTCGAGATCGGCGAGGAGGGCCGGGTTCTGGCGAATAGCGAGGGTGCGCGCCTCGGCTATGGTCAGTGCCGTCGTGTCGGACGGCGGGAGATCCTGCCTCGCAACCGTGGTCGTGGCCCCGAGGGGCGACGACAACACCGCATGCAGGACGCTCCCGAGCATGATCGCTCGGTGCATCTGGTACGCTCCTGTCCCCGAACGGCCCTGCGGTCCGCGGATGCGGGAACCCGAGGTGGACCCCAGGCCTGAGCCCGGAGCCGCCGTTCGATTCGTGAGTGGAAATGGGGAACTACCGAGAGACCCGCAGGGCGCTTCGGTCGGGGACCGGCGCCGGTGTTGACCGCGGGCGGAGCGTCAGGCCCGGGGAGGGTGGAGCAGAGGTCGGAAGTCGGGCCCGGTCGGGACCCGGGACGGCGGAGTCGTGATCACGACTCCTGGACCCGCCCATGCAGGAGCGGCGGGGGTCGGCGCGAGGGCATTGCCGTGGGCATGCGTGCAGTGGTCGGAGCCGGTACCGTGCTCATGGTCGGGACCGTGCTCCTCGCCGAATCCCTCCTGCGCCCCTTCGTGGCCGTGTTCACCGGTGGACTCCACCGCGTGAACCGCCGCTGTCACCGTCGACTCATGATGGACCTCACCGTCGCGCACGAGCCCGGCCACCGCCTCCAGAGAGGAGGTGGCGAACGACGCCAGCAGGGCGAGAGCCATCAGGGGACGGAGGTTCATCAACATCCGGTACGGATGGACGTGACGGAAGTTCCCTCCAGCCGGTCGCACCCCGCCGCAGCCGGACCGTGAAGGCCACCCGTTCGGCCCCTTGACTCCGTACCCAGGTACGGGCCGTAGATTGAGCGCGGAGTCCCGGAGATGGGTGCGGACGCCGCGAGCCGGGTTCGACGAGAGGAGGAGCACGTGGGGGAGTCGTTCAAAGCCGCTATTCCCGGCGTCGGGGCCGTTGCCGCCGCGGCTGGATCGGCACTGTGCTGCGCCGGTCCGGTGGTGGCGGTCTCCCTCGGGGTCTCCGGTGCCGGGCTCGCGGCGTTCGAGCCCTTTCGGCCGTACTTCCTGGCTCTGACGGCGGCAGCCCTGCTGGCCGGCTTCTGGCTTGTCGATCGAGAGGAGAGGGCAGTGTGTGAGCCCGACAAGCCCTGCGCGGACCCGCGGGTGCGCAGGCGAATGAAGGTGTTCCTCTGGATCGCCACGACCGTCGCGGTGGGTCTCGCGAGCTTTCCGAGTTGGCAGGGTCTCGTTCTCGATTGAAGGAGAGGCGAATGGGCAGAAAGGAGTGGGCGGCGATCGCGATCGTCATCGGCGGCGGAATCCTGTTGCAGATTCCGGGACACGACGCCATGGAGGTGAAACGGGTCGGTGTGGAGGCCCCGAGGGAACCCGCGATGGAAGGGTTGAATCCCGGGCTCCAGCGCGTGGAACTCCATGTCACGGGCATGACCTGAGACGGTTGTGCCACATCGGCCCGTGTGGCCGTGGAGCGAATAGCGGGAGTTCAGGACGCCGCGTTCTCGTATGAACGGGGTGAGGGGCTCGTCACCTACGATCCCGATAGCACTTCTGCGGAAGCGATCATCGCGGAGCTGGCCAGGATGACCGGGTATGTGGCAACCGTGCGTGAGGGCTCGACCTCCTCCCGCCAGGAGCACGAATGAGGGGCATGACCGACGACCGGAGTGAAGACGACATGACGACCAGACCCCTGTCTCTCGGCGATGCCGACTTCGACTTCGTCGTGATCGGTGGCGGATCGGCGGGGTTCGCCGCTGCGATCCGTGCGGTCGAGCGGGGCGCCTCGGTGGTGATGGTGAACGCGGGTACGATCGGCGGGACCTGCGTGAACGTGGGGTGCGTGCCGTCGAAGACGCTGATTCGAGCGGCCGAGGCGAGACACGGTGCCGTCGCGCATTCCTTCGACGGCATCGAGCGCCGGCCGCTCACGGTCGATTGGCCCGCCGTACGTGGGGGTAAGAACGATCTTGTGGCCGCGCTCCGAACAGCCAAGTACGAGGACGTGCTCGCGGCCTACCCCGAGATCAGCTTCGTTTCGGCTCGTGCCACGCTGGCCGAGGGTGGACGGGTCGAACTCGACAACGGAGCCTCCATCAGGGGCGGTCGCTTGATCGTAGCCACGGGTTCGTCTCCCTGGGTACCGCCGATTCCCGGACTTGCCGAGGCGGGGTTCCTGGACAGCACGGCCCTCCTGGACATCGAAGCGCTACCGGCCTCGCTCGCCGTTCTGGGAGCGGGCCCGGTCGGGCTGGAGCTCGCACAGGCGTACGCGAGGTTGGGCGTCGAAGTGACCGTACTGGCGAGGTCGCGCGTGCTGTCGGATCTGGATCCAGAGGTGGGCGCGGACGTCGCGCGCCATCTGGTGGAGGAGGGCCTCGTCCTGCGGGAGCAGGTGCGTGTCGAGCGCGTGGTGCGAGGCGCAGGAAACCGGGATCTCCATGTCACGGGCGAGGACGGCACGTCGGTCATCCATCGCGTGGAGGCCATCCTCGTGGCGACCGGGCGGCGCGCGAACACCGCTGGGCTGGGCCTCGAGGCGCTCGGTGTCGAACTGGGAGCGAAGGGCGAGATCCGGGTCGATGCCAGTCAGCGCACGACGACCCCCGACGTGTTTGCGGCCGGCGACGTCACGGGCGGCCCCATGCATGTCTACGTGGCCGCGCAGGCCGGGAAGGTGGCGGTGGACGCAGCGTTGGGCGACGAAGCTCGGCTGGACCTGTCCGTCTTGCCCGAGGTTGTCTTCACCGATCCGGCCGTAGCGACCGTGGGGCTCACCGAGCTGGACGCCAGGGGGCGCGGGCACGCTGTTCGCACCTCGACACTGCCTCTCGAACATATTCCGCGAGCGCTTGCCGCGCGGGACACACGTGGATTCATCAAGCTCGTGGTCGACGGGGTCACCGGCCGGGTTCTCGGCGCCCACATCGTCGCGCCCGAGGCGGGCGAGATGATCATGGAGCCCGCACTCGCCATCCGATTCGGCCTGACCACCGATGACCTGACGTCGACGCACCACCCGTACCTCACCCACGCCGAGGGGATCAAGCTCGCCGCCCTGGCCCTCGACAAGGACGTCGCGAAGCTCTCCTGCTGCGCGGTATAGGATGAGCATGACCGCCCCATGACTGCAGAGCCTCTCTTGACGATCGGACAGCTCGCCGAGCGGACGGGGTTCGGCGTAGGCGTGGAGACCATACGGTACTATGAGCGCAAGGGGCTTCTGGACGAACCACCCCGAACACCGGCCGGCTACCGGCAATACCCACCCGGGACGGTCGACCGGCTCCGGTTCGTTCGACGCGCCCAGGCGCTCGGTTTCACGCTCGACGAGATCGGCGATCTGCTGGAACTCCGGGTGGATGAGGTCGCGGCGTGCCCGAGCGTCGAGGAGAGCGCTCGGACGAAGCTGGAGCTCGTCGAATCGAAGATCCGCGAGCTGCGTCGAATCCGGCGCTCGCTGGAACACCTGCTGAGGGCCTGCCGGGCGCGTGAGGCCACGAGCGAATGCCCGATTCTGGAGGCACTGGGGGAGTAGTCGACCACCCCCTATCGCTTCCGATTCGCCAGTCGCCATCCAGACACCACCATCGCCAGGGCGACGAGTTGGAGGGCGGTCAGCAGGATCGTGTCGAAAACGGCATTGCCGGTGAATCCGAACGTGTGGTAGACCAGGAAGGGCCCGAACGCGCGCCAGATCGCCGGGCGGCGCTGGATGACCTCGCCGGTGTGTTGCGAGACGTGGACGTCGCTGTCGTCCGGGTCCGAGGCGCGGAAGCGGAAGGTGGGAATGCGTGCATTCCAGTCCATCCAGTACTCCTCCGACTCCACCCTGTCCCGCAGCTCCGCACCCCGCACGACCGCTCCGGCGGCTGCCGCCGCCAACTCCGGTGTAAGGCGGGTCAAGGGGGAGCCGGTGGCGACGTCGAGGACGACGGGGAGGCTGTCGCGAGCCGAGTAGATCAGTGCGAATCGCCGGCCCTCGATCGCTCGCCACTCGAACCTCTGGACCGGCGGCGCCGCATCTGCCGGGGCTCCTGCTGTACCACGCCGCCCGGCGAGCACCTCGGCACTCGGGAGGACTTCGGTCGTCTGGATCCCACCCGTCCAGTCGGTCTGAAACGACCCCTGACCGCGGAACCGGGGCTCGATGAGGCCGAGATTGAACCAGAGGTAGCCTCCCACCAGCATCTGCGTGCCGAGAACCAGAGCGGCCAGCGGCGCGAGGCGCCCATGGATTCGTCGGGCGGGTCGCACGTTGGAGTTCCAGCGTCGGCGCCGATCGCGGCGGTCCCACCAGAGGGCGCCTCCGAGGACGATCAGCGTCAGGGTGAGGCCGACGAGGGTGAACAGGATCGCCGTGAAGACACGCACCGAGCTTCCCCACTGCCAGACGTGAACGCCTCGGTACACGCGTTCGAACCAGGCGGCCATCGGGTCGGTGCGGCGCAGGACCCGCCCCGACGCCCGGGACAGGACGAGTGTGCTCTCCTGGTCACCGGCGACGGAGACCTCGACGGCGGCGACCTCGTCCACCTGGTAGTAGCGGTTGAACTCCTGGTGCGGCTGGAGCGAGACGGCGTGTGAGCCCGCCAACTCGTCGTCGGCGACCCGCAGCAGGATGGAGTCGGGCAGGGGATCGAGCCTCTCGCCGCTCCGCGCATCGTAGACCGATTCGAGGTCGAACGGCCCGGGCTTCACGACGTACGCCGGGACGCCCCCGATCGGCTCCAGTCGAAGCCAGTAGATGCGGTTGATTCCCTCTGCCCGGAGCGAACGCAACACGCTGTCGGGCGGGATCAGATCGGCCGACGAGAGGGGCAGTCCCGCGGAGTGACTTCGCGTCAGCTCGTAGTCGCCCTGGAGTCCCTCGGGGAGCGCCAGCCCGACGCCGTGGAGTACGAACGACGAGGCGATCCAGGCCAGGATCGGCACGGTGGCCAGAAGCCCGAGCCAACGGTGTATCCGGGAGACTCGCAGGCGGGCGGAGGGGCGCATGGGGAGGGCTCCGGAGGGGGGCGTCGCGGTTCATGGTCGCGGGCGGGGCTCACCTACCGAGAGATAGATGGCCCCGGCGTAGTACTCCCGGAAGTCGACGAGCGCCAGATGCGTGGCGACCGACTCCCACGGGCGCCGCTCGCCGAGATCGAGCGTCACCGCAAAGGGCCGGTTCAGCCAGGCCGCGAACCGTACGAGCGGCTCCGGCCAACCGTCGGGGCGCTTGAGGTCGAGGATCACCAGGCGTCCGCGCTGCGGAAGCACCCGGGCCACGTCGGCGATGACCTGGTCGAACGCGGGCGAGAGGGTGAGGGCGAAGGTCGACAGCACCGCGTCTACGCCCTCGGGAACGTCGTACTCGGCGACGTCGGATCGCACCAACTCCACATTCGACCAGCCCAGACGCTCGGTCCGCTTCCGGGCCCCCTCCAGCATCTCTTCGGTGAGATCGACCCCGATGATGCGGCCCGCGGGTCCCACCCGCTCCTGGAGCAAAGGGAAGTTCAAGCCCGTGCCACAGCCGAGGTCGAGCACGGTGGATCCATGTCGGAGACCGAGCGCATCGACCGCGGCACGTCGGTACCGGTCCATTCGGGCTCCGAGGAGCGGGAAGAGCCGAACGGCGCGATCGTACCGGCGTGCGGTTCGTGCGTAGATCTCCCTGACCTCGTCGACCGTGAACACAGCTGAGTTCCGGGCTTCCCTCACGCGGCGGACGGTCCGCCTTCATCGCCTTCGTCGGAATCGTCCACCGCCACGTACCATTCGGGGTGTTCCAGGAACTTCTGCTTGCAGCGGGCGGCGCAGAAGTAGTACCGCTTGCCCTGGAACAGGCACGAGGCGGCGGCCTCGTCCGTGTCGATGGTCATTCCACAGACTTCGTCGTGAACCTTCACGGTGTCCTCCTGTGCGGCATTCGCGTGACCTGTCTCACCCTCGGGAGCGCCGAAGGGACTCCATCCGGGCTTCGAACTCCTGGTCGTCGATCTCCCCGCGGGCGAACCGCTCCCGGAGCGCTTCCTCGGCGCGTTCGCGGTCGCGCTGTCGACGGCGCGTCTCGGACCGATCGGC
>JAHHMJ010000337.1 GCA_018678395.1 Gemmatimonadota bacterium
CCGCCGAGGTCGCCGTTCCGGCCCAGCTCTCGGTGAGCCCCGGGGCCTGGGTGCAATTCCAGGGTGGCGATGCCCGTGGCCACGTCGTGCGGTTCGACACGCTCACGCTCGCCGATACGGCCCGGGCCTGGCTGAGGGCGACCCGGCAGACCGCGAGCCCCCCGTTGCTCACGTCGGCCTCCCGCTGGGTCGTGTCGTTCGAGGACGCACCCGTCGGTCTCTACCCGTTCGAAGTCGTCGGCACGGGTGAGACCGGCGAGGGTTGGGTCGACGTCGTCGCGGAGGGGCGGTGAACGAGACCGATCGTCGCCTGTTGAGCTGGGAAGCCGCGGTGCCCGGCGTGGTCTTCCCCCCGCTGGCGCTCTGGCTGTCCGGTGGGGACTGGTCGGATCGGGGCATGGCGGCCGCGGCGAATCTGGCCCCCTTCGCGATTCTCGCCCTGCTGGCCTGGCGGGGTGGCCGTCGTCCGGTGGCCGTCCAGGGGGCCGCGACCTTCGCCTACGCGATCGCTGCCGCCGGGTGGGTGGGCGCCTCCTGGGAGCTGGCCTTCCTGGCGCTTCCCGGCGCGCATGCCGAGCTCTGGACGCCGCTCGTCGCCGCCGCTGTAGCCCTGTTCGTATTCACGGCCGTCTGGTTCGTCGAGGGGTTCGCGGCGCCGGAGGGTCCCACATCGGAGGAATGACATGCCCCGCATCGCCGTGATACCCGGTGACGGAATCGGTCTCGAGGTGATTCGTGAGGCCGTACGCGTGCTGGAGGTGGTCGAAGCCCGGTTCGCGCCGGGGTGCGAGCTGGTCCACTGGGATCTCGGTGCCGACCGCTACCTGCGGGACGGGATCACCATCACGGACGAGGAGTTCGCATCGCTCGCCGACGAGCACGACGCCATCCTGCTCGGGGCGCTCGGGGATCCGCGCGTTCCCGGGAATCAGCATGCCCGCGATATCCTTCTGGGGCTGCGCTTCAAGCTGGACCTCTACGTGAACTACCGCCCCGCGGTCCTCTTCGACCCCGAGCTCAGCCCCCTGCGCGATCCCGGAGACATCCGGCTGGATGTGTTTCGGGAGAACACCGAGGGGGTGTACGTGAATCTGGGCGGGACCTTCAAGGCCGGAACTCGGAGCGAGATCGCCATCCAGGAGGATCTCAACACCTGGGCGGGCGTCGAGCGCATCTGTCGGGCGGCTTTCGAGCATGCGGTCACGCGCGGTCGCAGTCGGGTCACGCTCGTCGACAAGGCGAATGCGATGCCCGCGGCGGGCAAGCTCTGGCGCCGGGTCTTCGGTGAGGTGGCGGGCGAGTTCCCGTCGATCGAGACCGACGCGATGTACGTCGACGCGATGGCCATGGATCTCGTCCGGCGCCCGAACCGCTACGAGGTGATCGTGACCGGCAACCTCTTCGGCGACATCCTCTCGGATCTCGCGGCCGAACTGGTGGGGGGCCTGGGGACGGCCGCCTCGGCCAACCTCCATCCCGGCCGGCATGCTCTCTTCGAGCCGGTCCACGGATCGGCGCCGGACATCGCGGGTCAGGGTCTCGCGAATCCGATGGGCGCGATCGCCTCGGTGGTGCTCATGCTGGAGTACCTCGGCCACGACGATGCGGCCCGGGCGGTCGACGATGCCCTGCACGCGGCGGTCGACTCCGGAGTGCGCACCGCGGACATGGGTGGCTCGGCGGACACCGAAGAAGTGGGCACCTGGATCGCGGCGCGGATCTCCGACGCCTCCGCCTGACTCCCTCCACGCAGGAGACCATCATGGGTACACAGGCCAGCGGCACGGATGTAGTCGTGCTCTCGGGCAAGCGCACCGGCTTCGGGGCGTTCGGGGGCAGTCTCTCCGGTTTCTCGGCGACGGAACTCGGAATCGTCTCCGGGCGAGCCGCGCTCGAAGCCTCGGGTGTCGACCCGGATGCCGTCGATCACGTGATCTACGGAAACGCGTTGCAGACGGCGTCCGACGCGATCTACCTCGCGCGGCACGTCGGGCTCGGTGTCGGGCTCGCGGAGACGGTTCCGGCCGTCACCGTCAACCGCCTCTGCGGATCCGGCTTTCAGGCCATCGTCGACGGCGCTCAGGAGATCCTGCTCGGCGACGCGCGCGTGACCCTCGTCGGGGGCGCCGAGTCCATGAGTCAGGCCCCGCACGTCGTCCGCGGAGCCCGTTGGGGCTCCCTGCGTCTGGGTCCCGCGGGGCAGCATTTCGAGGACCTCCTCTGGGAGGCGCTGCTGGATACCCGTTGCGACCTGACGATGGCGCAGACGGCCGAGGAGCTGGCCGACCGGTACGGCGTCACCCGCGCCGAAGCGGACGCCGTGGCGCTCCGTTCCCAGCAGCGCGCCCGAGATGCGTGGGCGGACGGACGGTTCGACGCCGAGGTGGTGCCCACGATCGTGAAGAGCCGCAGGGGCGAGACCGAGTACGCGACGGACGAGCACATGCGGCCGGACGCGACCGCCGACGCCCTGGCGGCGCTGCGCCCGTACTTCCGGAAGGACGGCCTCGTGACGGCCGGCAACGCCAGCGGGATCGGAGACGGTTCGGCGAGCGCCGTCCTCGCATCCGCCGAGTACGCCGACGCCCACGGCCTGCGACCCCTGGGTCGCATCGTGTCGTGGGCGTTCGTGGGGGTCGAGCCGAGCGTCATGGGAATCGGGCCCGCCCCGGCCATTCGTGCCGCGCTCACGCGGGCGCAGCTCACCCTCGACGAGATGGATCTGGTCGAGGTGAACGAAGCCTTCGCACCGCAGTACGTCGCGGTCGAGAAAGAACTCGGCCTCGATCCCGAAACGACCAACGTCGACGGGGGTGCGATCGCGCTCACCCACCCGCTCGCGGCCTCCGGAGCCCGCATCACGATCCACCTCCTCCACGAGCTTCGTCGGCGCGGAGGCCGCTTCGCGGTCGGATCGGCGTGCATCGGTGGCGGTCAGGGGGGTGCCATCGTGGTGGAGGCGGTGTAGCGTCAGGCATGGACGAGAAGGAGCAACCCGGCCGCCAGCTGACCCGTCGACAGTTCGACGAGGTCATCCGGCGCGCCTCCGAGCTGGCGGCCCACGAGGCCGAGGGCGGCGACGGCGACCTTCCCGAGGCGGAGGTCTACCGCATCGCCCGCGAGGTCGGTCTCGGACAGGCCTACGTGCGCCGGGCCCTCAGCGAGGTGCACAGCGAGGTCGCGCCCGGCGGGATCGTCGATCGCCTCGTCGGTCCGGGTATGGTTCGGGCGTCCCGGGTGGTCGACGGCGAGCCCGAAGTCCTCGCGGGACGGCTCGATGAGTTCCTGGTCGCGGGGCGGCTCCTTCAACGCGTCCGACGCTCGTCCAGCTTCCTTCAATACCGCCCCGCGGTGGACTGGGTGAGTCAGGTCTCACGAGCTGCGAGCGGGACCTCACGGAAGTATTTCGTGGCCTCCGCGCGATCGGTGGAGGTGCACCTCGAGCCGCTCGACGAGGGGCGTACGCTGGTCGACATCGAGGTCGATCCGGGAATCCAGGGAGAGTATCTCGCCGGCACGCTGCTGGGTGGTGGGGGCGCGGGAGTCGGCGCGGGAATCGGCGTCCTGGTGGCGACGGTGCCGGTGATACCCGAGATTGCGGCACTGGCCGCGGGTGTCGCCGCGGCGGGGGGGGTCTTCACGGGAGTGGCCGCTTTGGTGCGTCGCGCGTACCGCCGCAAGTACTTCGATGTTCGCGCCGAGGTCGAGGGCGTCCTCGACACGCTCGAGCGCGGCGAGACGCTCGAGCCCCCGCCGGCGTCGTGGCGGCGCTGGGTGGAGCGGCACTTCCACGGTGCCCGGCGGTTGTTCGAGAGCGCCCTCGAGGACGACGGGCTCGGTCGATGATTCTCGCCCTCGTCTCGTCGCCGGGATGGCGGGATGCCGTGGCTCGAGCGGCGCGCCCCGACGAGGACGTCCGATACGGCCGCGCCGAGGCGCACCGAGCCCTCTCGCTCGCCTCTCCTCGCGCGCTCGTCGTCGAGGACGAGGCCGGAGCCGAGTCCGTGGTGCGACGCGCTCGGACCCGGGGAGTCCGAGTCGTGCGCGTGCCACCGACCGCCAAGGT
>JAHHMJ010000492.1 GCA_018678395.1 Gemmatimonadota bacterium
GCAGACCATCCGTGGACCCGAGCGCCCGGCCGAAGCCGTGGCGCCGGCGGCGTGAGGGGGTAGAGATGGCTGAGAACGAAACGAACGGCGGCGGACAGGAGTCCGGCACCGCGTACGGGCGATTCCATCGCCGGGTGCTCGAAGGTCGGGCGGCGCTCTTCGCCGTCGCCACGACCGTGGCGATTTCGATCGGTGGGATCGTCGAGATCGTCCCGATGTTCACGGCGAGCCTCGGGCCCGAGGTGCGGGCGGACGTGACGCCCTACACACCGCTCGAGGTCGCGGGCCGCGACATCTACACACGCGAGGGCTGCTACCTCTGCCATTCGCAGATGGTGCGGCCCATGCGGGCCGAGATCCTTCGCTACGGCGAGTGGAGTCGGGCCTGGGAGTACCGGTACGATCGGCCCTTCCAGCTCGGGTCGCGGCGCCTCGGTCCGGATCTGCATCGCGTCGGGGGCAAGTACCCCGACGCCTGGCACTACCAGCACATGCAGGACCCCCGGTCGACGTCGCCGGGAAGCGTGATGCCCGCCTACTCGTGGCTGCTCGACTGGATGGTCGAACCGGCCGACATCACGTCGTCGGTCCGCGCCCTGGCTGCACTCGGGACGCCGTACGAGAGTACCGAAGAGGACTGGGTTCGCGGCCAGATGCAGTCGCAGGGACAGACCATCGTGGAGAATCTCGCCCAGGCCGGTATCGAGACGACGTGGGACCGGGAGATCATCGCCATGATCGCCTACCTCCAGCGGCTCGGCCGCGACGGGAACGCGGTCTTCCGGGCGGAGGGAAGCCAATGAACACGCTGACGCGCGCGGCGGCGGACACGGTTCAGATGGGCTGGATGCTCGGCATCATGACCGTGCTCTTCCTGATCTTCTTCGTCGGGTGGACGGTGTGGGCCTACTCGCCCCGACGGAAGGCACAACTCGAAGAAGCGGCGCGGCTGCCCTTCATGGATGGAGGTTTGGAGTGAGCAAGGAGACCAACCGGCTTCTCGGTCACGCCGACGAGGCCGACGGGATCGAAGAGTACGACAACCCCCTTCCGGATTGGTGGTTGGGACTCTTCTGGTTCACGATCATCTGGGGCATCGCCTACGGCGTGCACTACCACTTCATCGGCAACCGGTCTCAGGAGTCCGAACTGGCGGCCGAGATGGCGGCGGCGGATGCCCGCTGGCCCGAACAGGCGCAGGCCGAGATCCAGTTCGCGATGAGCGATGCGGCGGTCGAAGCGGGGGCGCCGGTCTACACGCAGAACTGCGCGCCCTGCCACGCCGCGGGCGGCGAAGGAGTGATCGGTCCCTCGTTCCTGGACGACGAGTGGATCCACGGCGGCACCGCGACGGAGGTCGTCGCCGTGATCCGCAACGGAGTCCTCGAGAAGGGCATGGTCGCCTGGGACGGGATTCTGAGTCCGGAGCAGATCAACAACGTGGCGGCGTACGTCCTGGACCTGCACATGGACGCCACCGGACGGACGCTCGAGGACGTGATGAGCGAGCCCGGCGCGGCCGATGGTGCGGATGCCGGGGGGGACGCCGCGAGTGACGAGGGTGCCGCCGCAGCGGCCGAGGGGGCCGTCTCCGGGGCAGAACCCTAGGAGCGACACCCATGTTGGGCTTTCAGCACACGCGGGAGTGGATCTACCCCCAGTCCATCGACGGCGCCTTCACCCGCCTGCGTCGCTGGACCTTTGTCGGGTTGCATCTGATGCTGTTCGTCGCGCCGTGGATCACGGTGCGAGGGAACCCTGCATTCCTGATCGATCTGCCGCATCGTCGGCTCTTCCTCTTCGGCCAGATCTTCACGGCGACGGACACGATCTTCCTGCTGCTGTTCCTGCTGTTCCTGGCCTTCTCGCTGTTCTTCTTCACGGCGGTCTTCGGACGGATCTGGTGCGGCTACGCCTGTCCGCAGACGGTCTTCCTCGAGAGCTGGATTCGACCGCTGGAGCTGTGGATCGAGGGAGACCGGGTACGGCGGAGGCGGCGCGACGCCCAGGGCTGGACGTTCGACCGGGCCTGGCGAAAGGCCGTGAAGTGGAGCGTCTTCCTGCTGGTCGCGTTCCTGCTCGCCATGGCGATGATGAGCCTCTTCGCAGGTGCGCGTCCGCTGTGGACGGCTCAGGCCGGTACGACCTCGTATGCCTTCGTCGCGATCTTCACGGCCGTCTGGTACGTGGACTTCATCTGGTTCCGCGAGCAGTTCTGCAACTACCTCTGCCCCTACGCACGCTTCCAGAGCGCCCTCACCGACGACGAGTCCCTGCTGATCTCGTACGACGTGCCGCGCGGCGAGCCGCGGGGTCGGGGCAAGGCGGCGGCCGAGGCGGGCAACTGCATCTCGTGCAGCAAGTGCGTGGTCGTCTGTCCCCAGGGGATCGACATTCGAGACGGCTTCCAACTCGAGTGCATCCAGTGCGCCCGCTGCATCGACGCCTGCCAATCGGTGATGGAGCCTCTCGGCCACGAGACGCTCGTGCGGTACAGCTCGATGGCAGTCGACGAGGGACGTCGTCTGCGCCGGATTCGGCCCCGAACCGTGGTCTACGGGGGACTGCTCACGGCTCTGGCGTCGGCGGCGACCGTGCTTCTGCTGGCCCGGGTGCCCTTCGAGGCGACCGTGAACCGGGCCCCGGGGTCGTCGTTCGTCGTGGATGCGGACGGATGGGTGCGCAACACCTATCTTCTCAAGATCACGAACAACGACGCAGAAACGTCCTCGGCGACCTACGGGGTGACGCTCGACGGTCTCGACGGAGCCCAGGTGGTCACCGAGCCGGTCGTGTTGACGTCGACCGAGACGCGCACCGTTCCGATCGTCATCCGAGTGCCCGCCGACGAGGCTTCGACCTCGCGGTCGCTCGCGTTCGACGTTCGGGTGCAGTCCGAACAGGGCGAGCTTCTGCTGCCTGCGACCTTCCTCACCGACGCGCGCGTCGGAGGAGCGACCGGTGGATCACGCTGAACAGGATGACCGGGCCGGCTGGGTCTGGCCCGTCGGTATCATCGTCGCCCTTCTGTTCGTGGTGGCGGTGAACGTCGGCTTTGCCGTCGTGGCGATGCAGGGCGCGGACGAGGTGGTGGAATCCTACCACACCGAGGAGCGGTGACCGCGCCCGTCGCGGAAGACGTGTCCCGCTGCCCCCATTGCGGGAC
>JAHHMJ010000334.1 GCA_018678395.1 Gemmatimonadota bacterium
GTACTGCCCGCCGTTCCACAGCTCGTTCGAGAACGAGACGATGCCGAGGCCGTCGTTCTGCCAGTCGATCGACCCGCCGTGCACCGTGTAGAGGCCCTGCCAGATGACGTAGTAGTTGTAGTAGGGCAGCATGCGCTCGCCCTGCTCGCCCAGCTCGTCGTAGACCCGGATGTCGTCGGCCGGGTACGTCCCCTGCCAGGCAGCACCCGGACCCCGCAGCAGCATCCCGCCGGTGTTGTGATAGGACTGCACGCCGGCGATGTGCGGATTCACCATCATGAAGTCGTTGATGGCCCGTGATTCCGGGAGCTCGAAGGGGTAGTTCATCGAGCCGCCCTGGATGTAGTTGGGCTGCCAGTCGGATCCCCAGTTGCGGTTCGGATCGTAGCCGCCGACCGGGTCTTCGTTGACCCGCCCGTCTCCGTCGTCGTCGATCCCCTCCGAGCCGAGCTGGATCCAGTCCCCGGTCTCGCCCGGGCCCACCGGGACCAGGAAGCGATCGTCCTCCGGATCGAGGCGGTGCGTGCCCTGGCCGGGTACGTACTTGCGGATCTGCTCGATCACGCCGTTCTGGTTGAGGTCGTTCGGCGGGTCCTCGTCGAAGAGGCCGTCACCGTCGGAGTCGACCGGCACGTGGCCGGTGCGGGCTCCGGAGCCGGCGCCGTGGAAGAAGTAGTCCCGCCCGTCGGGGTTGATCGTCGGCACGATGTAGAACACCCGCTCGTCGACCATCCGCTGGATGTCGGGAACCCGATCGTAGTTCTCCATCAGATACCAGATCGTGTAGAGCGACACCTCGGCGCCCTGGATCTCGTTCCCGTGGATGTTCGCCTCGATCCACATGGCCGCCTTGTCCTCGGCCGGTCCCGTATCGGGATTGTTGATCGTCATGATCCAGAGCTCGCGACCGCCGTAGCTGTCCCCGAGCGAGCCGAGGCTCAGGAAGTCGGGCCACGTGTCGGCCATCAGCCGCATGCGCTCGCCGATCTCCTCGTGATCGAGCCAGCGATCCCAGGTGAGCGGCAGGCGGTGGTCGGGATCCGATCCGCCACCCGTCATCTGATCCTGCGCGACGACGGCCGCGGGGGCCGCCGCGAACAGAAGCAGGCCGGCGAGGCCGGCTGCGCCGGCGACGGGGGCGAGGCGGGCGAGTACGGCTGCGCCGGCGACAGGGGCGAGGCGGGCGAGTACGCCGAGCGGGGCGAGGGCCGTCGAGCGGCCGACACGACCCACCGCGGCGCGGCCGGTGGTCCGGCTCGTGTTGCGATTCGTGCGTGTCATGGCGCTACCTCAGCGTGACGGTGGTGGAATCGAGGCCGCCCTTCTCGGCGCGCACCCGGATCTCGACGTTCTGACCGGCGCTTCCGCGCACGACCCAACTGAAACGGGCGCGATGGCCCGAGCCGGCGAGCTGCGCAACCGTGCTCGATTTCGAGTCGCCCGTTACGATGGCCTCCGATTCGACGCCGATCTGGACCAGCACCGGGTCGACCGAACGCGCGACGATCCCGTGGCTCAGCGAACTCGGGAAGTAGCCGGTGTTCTCCACGGCCGCCTCGACGGTGAAGATGCCCCCGCCGTGCGCAGTCACCTCGGTTTCGACGATCCGCACCCGCGGGAGCATGCCCGCGAGCGCGACCACGAACTCTCCCTGAGCCCCGCCGAGTTCGGGAAGACGGTCTGCCGGAGGGTTCGTGATCATGTGCGGCTCGAAGCCACCGACCTCGACCGTACCGAGATCCGGGTGGTCGACTTCGGTCCACTCCACGAAGGAAACCCCGGCCGCGAGCATCGTCGCGTCGAGCGAGCCACCGCTCTCGGCATCCTCCGGCAGTTCGGGGGCCCAACCCTGGGTCGAGAAAGACGGCACTCCGTACTGGAAGTATCCGTACTGGAAGAATGCGCCCTCGGCCGGGCGGTTCACCCCGACCGACTCGATCCCGGTGATGTCGCGGTAGCGCTCCGAGACCCGCTCGAAGTACTCGACGTCGTCACCGTCGACCGTCTCGGCCGGGCGGCGACCGGAGTTGGGATCGTTGTCCCTCCCGGGCTGGGCACCGCGCAGCTGCAACCCCCCCTGGAGATTCGACGGGCGAGACGACCAGACGCCGACGTCGAAGATCTCGTCCAGCGATTCCATCGCGAAGACGTGCAGATCGGACGTAGCGATACCGCCGAGCTGTCCGCGAGCGTTGGGCGGCATCACGAGGTTGTCCGAGTGCCCGTAGGTCAAGACGGCAGCGATGTTGCGGCGCTCCACCGCGAAGTCGATCAGCGCACGCGACTCGGGCTCGCTGACCATGTGCGGGCCCGCCGCGCGCTGGTAGTAGGGATGGACGTGCTGGAAGTTGCGGTTCAGATCGACCCCGCCCGGGCCGTCCTCGTTGTAGAAGCCGTCGCCGTCGTCGTCGCGGCCCTCGATGTAGACCGTGTGCGTACCGGCCTCACCCGCTGCCGCATCGGCGCGCTTCATGAGGCGGGCATCGTCGGAGTGCACCATGAACGGGCCCTCGGAGTCCATCACGCGCATGAGCGTGACCATGCCGTCGCCGTTCAGGTCGTCGGGGGCGTCCTCGTCCATGCGGCCGTCGTTGTCGTCGTCCATCGCGCGGCCGTTCGTGCTGCGATTCCACCGCACGGAGCCGAACATGGCCTCGACCCCGTCCGGATTCGCACGGGGCACGACGTAGACCGTGTTGTCGGTCAACATGGTCCGCACGGCTTCGTCGTCGGTGGAACCGACGATGTGCCGAATCGCTTCGAGTGCGAAGTGGCTCCCGGCCACGTGATCGCCCTCGAGCGAACCCACGACCAGCAACGCGGGCCGATCCCCCGGATCGAGTGCGCCCGGCAGGCTCAACTCGACCATCCAGACGTCGCGCCCGCCCGGGGAAGTCGCCATCACCGAGACGCTCGCCGCGTCGGACCCGTCGACCACCGAGCGCAACTCCTGCCCGAATGCCTCGTGGTCCAGGTACTCCGCCACCTGAGCTTCTCCGGCGTCTGGCGACGCGAACACCACCGCCACCGCCAAGAACACCGTCGCGGCCGCAGCCGCCCAAGTCGACCAGGCGTCCGGCAAGCCCAGTCGCCTCACCCGTCGTTTCCGCACCACACGATCCTCCATCCGATTGCCACGTCGTTCACTGCTCCCAACTCGGTCGAGCCGGAGCCGTGCAGAGTAGGTCGGTGGCCTCGGGATGGCCAGCGGTTTGCCGGCGCCTCGCAGCGGTTGGCGTGTTGAGCACGTCACACGTACACAATGCGCCAAGCGTTGAGACCATCTGCACGTCGATTGGCGTTTTCGGCACGTGACGCGTACTCAAAATGCCAACCGTTCCCGAGTCGGTCACGATTGGTACGTTGTTCCGCGCCCTGCGCACGGCGGTCGAGAGCGGCCAGGCAGCCAGGTCAGCCACCGCCCAGGCTGGTGGGCGGCTTCCCGCCCTCCGCCTCCCGGCGGGCATCCACCGCCCTCCACCGCCCTCCACCGCCCTCCGCCCCCCGGCGGCGGACGCGGCCGCCCCTAGGGCGCGCCCATCCCCAATCCCAACGCCGCCCATCCGCCCCCCGCCTTCCAGGCGTCGTAGCGCATCCGCAGGGTCTTCACCGGGTTCGCGTCCTCGTCCGGCTGGATGTTCTGGTCGTCGACGTCCAGGAAGAGCGAGTAGTCGCCACCGCTGTGCGCGTCCCCGTCGGGATCCTCGGGCTTCGCGGCCGCGATGTAGGCGACCTGCGCCGTCCGGTTGGTGCACCGTGCCTCGGTCTCCGGCACCGGCTCGGTCCGGCAGCTGCAGCGGCTGTCCCCGCCGGCGTGATCCGCGGCCTCCATCCCGGCCATCACACGGTCGAGCACCGTGCCTTCGGCCCGCAGAAAGGCCGCGACCGCATTGAGAACCACGGCCTCATTCTCGAGGATGTTGCCCTGCACGGCGAAGTAGATGCCCTGGTCGCGCACCTCGCTCTGAATCGCGAGCGCCGCATAGCCGTTGTCTTCGCCCGAGAAGCCCGCCATGCGCCCCTGCAGGTCCACGAAGCCGAACTGCCGGCTCGCAATGCGCGGATCCTCCTTGAGCATGGCGAGGATCTCGTCCGGATCGGTTCCCTTCTTCATCTCTTCGAAGATCAGGGTCTGGTTCGCCCGCGTGCCGTCCACGCCGGCCTGTGCGGCCGCGACGCCCATTCCGGGCACGATGACCGCCTGGATGCCCATCAGGCCGCCGCGCGTGCGCAGCCCCTCGGCCGACACGCACGTAGCCGACGCGATCACGACGAGCCCCGTGCGGGTGTCGACCGCGATGATCGACCAGGTCGCGGCAGCGGGCCGAGGGAGGAACGCGAGTACCAGGGCGACCAGGGCCGCCGGCAGGGTCGAGCGAACGAACGAACCGCGCACGGAATGCTCCCATCGGAACGCTGCGAACGAAGGCCGCGCGATCTACGGGCACCGGCGGCCGGGCGAACGCCGAAAGGGTAGGACGCCGTTGCTCCAGTGGGCAAGGTGGCCGGCAGTCGCAGGCACCAGCCGCCAAACCCGTGCGCCTACCGGCTCCACGACAGCAGCCAAGGAAGAAGCCCGGCCCCCGCGGTGGGAGCCGGGCTTCCAAGCGCTACCCCGAGGGGCGCGCCCTGGAACGCCTCGGGTCAGTAGTTGTTCTGGACCATCTGACCGGGCGCCACGTCGATCTCACGCTGCGGGATCGGATACAGAATCCGGATGTCGCCCTGCGTGAGCCCGGCCGCAGCCAGAGGCTCGAAGCTCGCCATCACCTGCGGCGCCACGCCGAACCGGAGAAGGTCGGCCCACCGCTTGCCTTCGGTGACGAACTCGAGGCGCCGCTCGAAGAGGAGCTTGTCCTCGAACGAGCCGGCGGTGGCCGCGCTGATCGGCGTCACACCGGCCCGCGCGCGGACCTGATTGATCAGGCCGTACCCCTCGGCGCCCTCACCAACGGCCTCGGCCAGCATCAGCAGGACATCCGCATACCGGAAGACCGGGAAGTTGTTGTCCGCGTCGCCCGGCCCGAACGGCGTGCTCTCCCACTTGCCGATCCAGACCGTGGTGTCGTTACCCTCGACGCTGAAGCCCCAGGTGGTGCCCCAGCCGCGCTCGTCGTTCTCCTCGATGCCGTGCTGGACGTCGTGCAGGTACTGCACGTCCGGCGAGAGCACCTGAGGCGCGTTGCCGGCGCCGACCCCGCCGGCGTCCCCGAACGGGGTGTAATAATCGGTGAACTGGCTTCCCGTGTCGGTGCCACCCGCCTTGTACTGCAGTTCGAAGACGGACTCGATGTTGTTCTCGTTCTGGACACCCCAGAGGTCCGCGTAGTCGTCGACCAGCTGGTACTGGCCGGAGTTCACCACGCGTCGCAGCGCCGCCGCTGCCTCGGTGTTCTGTCCGTTGGTCAGATAGACCAGGCCGAGAAGGGTGTTCGCGGCACCGCTCGTGGCACGCCCCACGTTGGCGGCGTCGTACGAGGCGGGGAGCAGTCCCTGGGCGACCTCGAGATCCGAGGCGATCTGCGTGTAGATCACGTCGGCCGAAACCTGGTTGATCTCGACGTTCGGCGATCGGACTTCTTCGATCTGCAGCGGCACGTTGCCCCACAGGACGGCGAGCTGATAGTAGAACAGCGACCGGATGAAGAGCGCTTCACCGCGGATCCGGTCCTTGAAGGCTCCGTCGTCGAGGTTGTCGATGCGCCCGAGGATGGTGTTGGTTCGGGCGATGCCCTGATAGGCCGTCGTCCATGGGCTCGACAGCTCCGACGCCGTAGGCTGCTCGGAGAAGTGCGCGAGCCGGAAGTACACCTCGGCCAACCCGGTGTTACCCCCTCCGTTCATCGTGTTGTCGGACCGCATCTCGTGCAGGAGCACGTAGGCGCGGTTGTAGGCGCCGTTGCCGGCCAGCGTGCTGTAGGCACCGTTGATCGCGACGGTGAAATCCGTCTCGTTCTGGTAGAACGACTCGACGTTCCGCTCCGAGATCGGGCTGAGAAGCGTGAAGTCCTCGCTGCAACCCGCGAACACCAGAACCGTCGAGAGCGCCAGGATCACGCGTGTGGTCGGCATCATGTTCATGAGTGAGTTCGTTTTCATGGCATTAGAATCCGATCTCGAGACCGAACTGATAGGCCCGCATCAGCGGGTACGCACCGTAGTCCTCACCGGGCGTCAGCCCACTCGACTGGATGTTGACCTCGGGGTTCCAGCCCCAGTAGTCGGTCCAGACCGCCACATTGGTGACCGACGCGAAGAGCCGCACGTTGTCGGGGCTTCCCCAGATGCGCTCGGCCACGCTCTGCGGGAGGTTGTACCCGAGCGTGATGTTCTTGAGTGCCGTGTAGGAGCCGTCCTCGACCTGACGCGTCGAGGGGCGCGTACCGCCTCCGTGCGACTGGCGGTCCGGCTTCGGATGGATTCCGTCCCCCGGCTCTTCGGCTGACTTGTAGTACCGGCCTACGAGTTCGCGGTAGAGGTTGAAGTTCCCCTCGGGCTCCATGTGCCGGCGCGTGAGATTCAGGACCTCACGTCCGACGACGCCGTTGAAGAAGAAACCGACGTCGAGTGCCCGCCAGCTGAACCGGTTCTGGATGCCCCAGGTGTAGTCCGGGTTGTAGCTGCCGATCTCGGTCCGGTCCTGCGCGTCGATGACCCCGTCACCGTTGATGTCCTTGAACCGGATGTCCCCGACGGTGGGGCTCCCTTCCATGTCGATGGGGCCGTTGTCGATTTCGGCCTGGCTCATGTAGACGCCGTCCTGGACGTAGCCCCAGTAGGCCCCCACCTCACCACCGACCTGCGTGATGTGCCGGATGCCGGCGGCCCCTCTCGCCAGGAGCGGGTCGCCCTCGGGACCGAGGCGAATGACCTCGTTCGAGTTCGATCCGATGCTGAAGTCCGTGGACCACTGGAAGTCGCCGACGAGATTCCGTGACGTGAGCTGCGCCTCGAACCCGCTGTTCTTCACCTCACCGATGTTCGTCAGGACCGAGGCGAATCCGGTCGACGACGGTACGTTCACGTTGAGGAGCAGGTCCTCGGTGTTACTGACGTAGTAGTCGAACGTCCCGTAGATGCGGTCGCCGAGGATTCCGTAGTCGACGCCCATGTTGAGCTGACGGGTGGTCTCCCAGGTGAGATCCTCGTTGCCGAGCGTGTTCTGGGTCGCACCGGGCACGAGCTGGTCGCCGAGCACGTAGGGGGTGCTCCCGACGAGTCCGATGGAGCCGTAGTTCGGGATGTTGAAGTTCCCCGTCACGCCGTAGCTCACACGCGGCTTGAGCTGGCTGAAGAGCTCCACGCCCCGCATGAAGGGCTCCTGGGTCATCTGCCACCCGAGGGAGACGGAGGGGAAATACCCCGTCTGGTTGCCCCAGCCGAACCGCGACGAGCGGTCGGAGCGGAAGGTGACCGTCGCCAGGTAGCGATCCTTCAAGCTGTAGTTGACGCGTCCGAGCACGGAGACGAGCGACCACTCCTCCTGCGTCTGTCCGCCCCCGGTGATCTCACCGCCGTTGACCGTCTTGACCTGGTCGTCCGGGAAGTTGCGGGCGATCACGTACTTCGACTCCTCGAACTGCTTCTCGGCCGTGTACCCGACCAGCACGTCGAAGTCGTGAACGCCGACGGACTTGTTGTAGTTGGCCGTGTTCTCGATCAGCCAGCTGTACTGCTGCCCCGAGAAGGACTGCGCGTAGGGCTGCGGCGTCTGGCTGCCGCGATACTGGAGCTGCGTGCCCTGGTAGAAGTTCCGGTTGTTCGTGTCGTAACTGAACCCGACGAGCAGGTTGTAGCGAAGGTTGTCCCGGAGGGCGTAGTTCGCACCGAGGCTTCCGAAGATGCGGCCGGTCTGAAGCTCGTCGTCGATGTAGTCCCGCACCGCCAGGGCGTGGTTCGTCGTGGTCATCCCGTTGCCGAGGCTGTTGATGCTGCTGGTCCCCGCCTGCAGGTAGTCGCCGTTCTCGTCGTACACCTTGGCGACGGGCGACGAGACCATCGCCGAGTAGATGATGCCCGGTGGCCGCCCGAAGTACGGTGCGTTGGCCGCCTTCCGGTCGTGATCGGCGTAGGCGACGTTGAGGTCGGTGTTGACCTCGAGCTTCTCGGTCGCGTTCAGCGTGAGATTCGCCCGGAGCGCGAGGCGCTGGAAGGCCGATCCCTCGATGACGCCACCCTGATCCACGTAGCCACCGGAGACGAAGTAGTTGAAGTTCTCCGCGCCGCCGCGCACCGACATGTCGTAGTTCTGGAGGGTCGCGGGGTCCAGGACCAGGTCCAACCAGTCGGTGTCCGTGCCGTCCCAGTTCACCATCGCCTCGGGAATCAACTGGGTCCCGCTCGCGCCGTTCTCGGCGCGGCCCGCATTCGTGTCCGGATCGTACTGCGGGTTGTAGTAGGGACTCGCCGCATTCAGCGGATCCCGAGCGAAGAGGTAGGCGTTGTTCCGCGACAGCTTGACGAACTCGATGTGCTCCTGCGCGTTCATCATCTCGGGGCGGTTGAACGCCGTCTGCACACCCGCATACGCCCGGTAGCTCACCTGGGGCGCCATCCCGGCCTCGCCCCGCTTCGTGGTGATGAGGATCACCCCGTTCGAGCCCCGCGACCCGTAGATCGCCGCGGCCGCCGCGTCCTTGAGGACTTCGACGTTCTCGATGTCGTTGGGGTTGATGTTGGACAGCGGATTGGCCCGCGTGACCCCGTGGCTCGGATTGGCCTGGTCGATGACGCCTTCTGTGGTGTTCATGTTGTAGGGGACGCCGTCGATCACGTAGAGCGGCTCGGTCCCGGCCGAGATCGAGCCCCGGCCCCGGATCAGCACCTGGGGCGCCGCGCCGGGTTCACCGGTGGACTCGGCCACGTTGACTCCGGCCAGTCGGCCCTGCAGGACGGTCTGGAGGTTGGGAGTCACGGCCGCTTCGGTGATCTCCACGCCGCTGACCGACGCGACCGATCCGGTCACGTCGCGGCGTTGCTGCGTGCCGTAGCCGATGACGACCAGCTCGTCGAGTGCCAGCGCGGTCTGCTCGAGCGTGATCTCCACGGTCGTCGTCTGGCCCGCGGTGACCGTGATGTCGCGGCTCACCGTGGCACGACCGATCAACTGGACCATCAGCACCTGAGATCCGACGGGGACCTGGCTGATGAGGAAGCGCCCCTCACTGTTCGTGAGCGACCCGAGCTCCGTGCCCTCGATGTAGACCTGAGCGCCCTGGAGCGGAGCGGCGTTCGCCGCGTCCCGAACTACCCCGGTCACCTGGCCCACCTGGGCCTGAACGGGAATTGCCGCCGGAAGCATGCCGGCGAGCAGAAGAAGTACCAAACGAACGGTCTTGTGCATGCTTTCCCCCGACTCCCAATTGGATGGAGCGGAATAGCCCTCAATGTTGTACCGGAAACGTACGGCTGCTCACCCGGCACCCGCAAGCAAAGAAGAGGCGGGTTCTCAGGGGCTCATGGACGGGATCGAACAGGGCCCCGCGGGGGCCCGGATGGAACCCGCGGAGAGGGGTGGCGATGCCCGGAGAGCGGTGAGTTCCGGGAAGGGCGAACGGACGGTCGAAGACCCGGTCAGGACAGAGGGTCGAGGTCCCTGCGCGCGGTGAAGATCAGGACGACTCCGTTGGCTCCGCGACTGCCGTAGATCGCGGTCGCGCCGGCGTCCTTCAGGACGTCGATCCGGGTGATGTTGCGCGGGTTCACGCCCATCAGCGCCTGCCCCGGTCCGGCCCGCATCGGCACCCCGTTGATCACGTAGAGCGGCTCGGCGTCGCCGCTGAACGACGACGAGCCTCGGATTCGAAGAGAGATCCCCCCACTCGCAAGCCGCCGCACGGTCACGCCCGCCAGCCCCTGGACCAGATCTTCGAAGCTGGTGACTTCACGCCCGAGGTCCGCCGCCCGGACCGATACCACGGCGCCCGTGACCTTCCCGCGGTCCTGGGATCCGTAGCCGATCCGCACTTCGTCGGCCCGTCCGTCATCGGATGCGCCGGGACTGTTCGGCGTCGCACATCCCGCAGTCGCCACCACACCCGCGATCAGCGTCGCGGCGATCCTCCCGAACCGGCGGCTGGCGGGGTGCGACATCGGCTCATTCCTCCCGTTCCTGACGGCCGCTGCCGTAGGGGCCGTGGGTGCCGAGAACGGCACCGGACTCGGTGCGGTTGTCCAATACGTAGACTTGGTACGAACCGCCTCCGGGCGCAACGCGGACGACGACGTGGCCGTGATCACTGGCCACCCGGAGGGCCCTCGACCCGATCGCGGCCTTCGTCTCGTCGCGGAACTCGAGGATGAAGATGTCGCGCGCCTCGGGA
>JAHHMJ010000576.1 GCA_018678395.1 Gemmatimonadota bacterium
CCTCGACACCGTGGGGGTCGCGGGGATGACCGTTGCGCCCTTCGACGCCTATGAAGCCGACGGTCGCCTGCACGGCCGGGGCGCCTGCGACATGAAGGCGGGCGTAGCGGCGCTGCTCGCGGCAGCCCGCGACCTCGTGCGACGGGGCCACCGTGGGACGCTCGTCGTTGCGCTGACCGCCGACGAGGAGCACGCCTCGCTCGGCATGGCCGATTGCGTCGCCGCGGGCCTGCGTGCGGACGCCGCCGTCGTCTGCGAGCCCACGAGCCTCGCCGTCATGCCTGCCCACAAGGGCTTCGTGTGGATCGATGCCGAGGTGCGCGGCCGGGCGGCCCACGGCTCGCGGCCCGAGGTCGGCATCGACGCGATTCGCAACGCCGCTCGGTACCTGGTCGCACTGGACGCGCTCGACGAAGCCCTGCGGGCGGACGAGCCGCACCCGCTGCTGGGCCACGGCTCCTGGCACGCCGGGACGATCACCGGTGGTGCGGCGGCGTCGGTCTACCCGGAGCGATGTTCGGTCTCGCTCGAGCGCCGTACCCTGCCTGGCGAAACCGCCGCCGACGTCGTGTCCGAGTTCCGGGCGGTCGCCGCAGACCTGCGGGTCCGTGCGCCGGACAGCGACGTCCGCATCGAGGTGAGCCTGGAGCGCCCCGGTACCGAGGTGTCGTCGGACCATCCCCTGGTGACCGGGCTGCTGGAGGCCGCGCGCGCCGAGGGAGTCGACCCTCGGGTCGAGGCCATGACGGCCTGGGTGGACGCCGCCTTTCTGAACGAGGCGGGAACCCCTGCCGTCTGCTTCGGGCCCGGCTCGATCGAGCAGGCCCACTCGGCGGACGAGTGGGTCGAGACCCGAGAGGTCACGCGGTGTGCCGCGATCCTGGAACGGTTCGCGGCGGCGTTCCTGGAGACCTGACTCCTCGGGACTCCAGGCCCCGCGGCCTGACGCCCGCTAGCGCCGCGTCGTCAATTCGATGGTTCCCCCGCCGACGCCCGTACCGTAGAGCGTGGTGGCGTCCGTCCCGCTGCGACGGCGGATCTCGACGATCTCGCTGGCGCGGAAGTCCTGGAGCGTCTCCAGGCTCCCGCGACGCATCCCGTCGATGAAGACGACCGGGGGTGTCGATCGACTCCGCACGCGAAGCCAGGTGGGTCGGAGGCGGCGGAGGGCTTCGAGCACGTTGAACTGGGCGACGGTTTCCAGTTCACCGGCGGAGATGACGTCCCCGCTGCGGCTCGGCACGGTGGTGCCGGGCCGGGCGGTCGTCGCACACGCGCCCAGAACGAGGGCCAGAGCCAGGATGAAGTGGATTCGAAGCGCGCGCATGGGGGTCTCCGACGGGCGGGTCGGTTCGGACGGGTGAAACTCCTGCCGCTGAACTTCCATCATGCTTGTTGGGGGCCGTGCGGCGCCACTATCGTCCGGCACATGGGTGGTGGACGGCGGAACGATGAGAGGGGCAGCGAGGCGATATGAGTGAAGGGGTCGACGGTCTGGACGGGATTCCCGCGGGAGACGCCACGCGCCAGAAGGCTGTGGATGCGCTGTGCGAGGCGTTTGCCGACGACCGCATCTCGGTCGAAGAGTTCGAGCGGCGCGTGGAGCTCGCGCACCGCGCCGAGACGCTCGAAGAGCTCCGGGCCCTGCTGAGGGGACTTCCGGCTCCACTTCCGGCGCGTCGGCCGGAGACGTCGCCGGGTGAGGAGTCGTCTTCGCTCGAGGTCGCCCCACCGCGCCCCGAGTTCACTCTGTCCCGCCACGTCACGCAGCCGCCCGAGATGGTGCGACCCACCAGCTTCATCGCGGGGATCCTGGGCGGAGGCGGCCGCAGGGGGGCCTGGTACCCGGCCCGCGTGAACTACGCCATTGGATTCATGGGCGGGTTCACTCTCGATCTGCGCGAGGCGCCCCTCCCCCCCGGTGTGACCGAGATCCGACTCTTCTGCTTCTGGGGCGGCGGCGAGGTGATCGTTCCGCCCGACGTCCGCGTGGAGGTGTCGGTCGCGGGCATCCTGGGCGGCGTCGACTACGATCACGCGGTGCCGGGCACGCTGGACCCGGATGCCCCGGTGGTCCGAATCACCGGCATCTGCCTGATGGGGGGCGCGGAGATCGCGGTTCGCTATGCCGGCGAGAGCGCCGGAGACGCGAAGCGGCGACGCAAGTCGGAGCGCCGGTCGCGCAAGAGAGCGATGCGACAGCTCCGCGAGGGCGACCGTCGAGGGGACTGACGGTCGCCCCCGCGAGACGTCAGGTGCAGTGCTCGGCGTAGGCGGACTGTAGCGCCTCGGCGATCTGATGGGGCGTGCTGCCCTCGATCCGGTGCCGCTCCAGGAACCAGACGAGCTGGCCTTCCTTGAAGAGCGCGACCGACGGAGAGGACGGCGGGTACCCCGTGATGTATTGGCGGGCCTGAGCCGTCGCGTCGAGATCCTGACCGGCGAACACGGTGGTGAGGCGCTCGGGGCGGGCATCGCCCTGGAGCGACAGGTACACACCCGGACGCGCGGCCCCGGCGGCGCAGCCGCAGATGGAGTTGACGACGAGCAGCGTCGTGGCATCGTCGTCTCCACCCAGGACCCGGTCGACGTCGTCGGCGTTCCGGAGTTCCTCGAAGCCGATGCGGACGAGGTCCTCGCGCATCGGGGCAACCATCATCTCGGGGTACGGCATCGCTGGTCTCCTCGCGTCATTCTGGGGTCCGCCGCCGCCCGATCGCGGGCCCGGGGCGGGGAGTATGCGGGCCGGTACACCCCCGCCTGTTCCGAGGATCCGGTGTGCGTCGTCGCCTTGCCGCCGACCCGGAGCGGACAGACCTTGCGGTGGTGTTTCGCCGTGCATCGGGAGGAGCGTCGTTGAGCCACACCACAGAGGTCGTTCGCCTTCACGTGAACGGCGATTCCGTCGAGGTCGGCGTTCCCGCCCACTTCACCCTCGTCGAGGCGCTGCGCTACGGCCTGGGTCTCACGGGAACCAAGCAGGGGTGCGACAAGGGCGACTGCGGAGCGTGCACGGTTCTCGTCGACGGACGACCGACGCTGTCGTGCATTCTCCCCGTCCAGGAGGCGGAAGACCGCCAGGTCACCACCGTCGAGGGCCTCGCGACGCCCGAGGCGGTGCACCCCCTTCAGGATGAGTTCGACCGCCACGGCGCAGCGCAGTGCGGTTTCTGCACGCCGGGGATCCTCTGCTCGGCGGCGGCCCTCCTGGACGGCAACCCCGAGCCGACCCGCGACGAGATCCGCGAGGCGCTCTCGGGCAATCTGTGTCGCTGCACCGGCTACACGAAGATCTTCGTGGCGGTCGAGGCGGCCGCTGCGCGACGGAGAGGCCGATGAGCGGCAAGCGGCCCTCGCGCGACGACTTCGCGGTCATCGGCCGGCCGCAGCGGAAGATCGACGGCCTCGCGAAATCCACGGGACGCGCGGCGTACACCGACGACATCGTCCTGCCCGGCATGCTGCACGGGAAGATCCTGCGCAGCCCGCATCCTCACGCACGCATACGCTCGATCGACACCGCGGGTGCAGAGGCGCTGCCGGGAGTCCACGCGGTGGTCACCGGAGCCGACTTCCCAACGCCCTACGGCATCATCCCGTGGACTCCGGACGAGACGGCCCTGGCGGTCGATCGGGTGCGCTACATCGGTGACGGGGTCGCAGCGGTTGCGGCCGTGGACGAGGACACGGCACTCGAAGCGCTGCGGCGAATCGAGGTCGACTACGAGATCCTGCCGGCGGTCTTCGATCCCCACGACGCGCTCGCTGCCGAGGGAAACTACGAGGCCGGCGACTACATCCACCCTCCGAAGAGGGAGGGCTGGAACGGGAACATCACGAAGAAGGTCCACCTCGAATTCGGCGATCTCGATGCCGGTTGGAAAGCCGGCGAGATAGAAGTAGAAGCAGAATACTACTTCGAAGGAACGACCCACGCGGCGATCGAGCCCCACTGCGCGATCGGCCGCTTCGACGGAGACGGGCGCCTCACCGTCTGGTCGTCCACCCAGGTGCCGCACTACCTGCATCGGGAGCTCGCTCGCGTGCTCGGCCTGCATCCCGCCGAGGTCCGGGTGATCCAGCCCCCGGTCGGGGGTGCGTTCGGGGGGAAGAGCGAGCCCTTCGACCTCGAGTTCTGCGTGGCGGCCCTCTCCCGGAAGGCGGGCCGGCCGGTCAAGATCCTCTACACGCGCGAAGAGGTCTTCTACGCGCACCGCGGCCGCCACCCCTTCCACATGTGGTACCGCACGGCGATGACCCGCGACGGAATGCTGACCGGTGTCGACGCGCGCATCGTGCTCGACGGGGGGGCGTACGCATCGTTCGGGCTGGTGACCACCTACTACTCCGGCCAGCTGCTGACCGCGCCCTACGCGCTTCCGGCCTACCGATTCGATTCGGTCCGGGCGTACACGAACAAGCCGGCGTGCGGCCCCAAGCGAGGCCATGGATCGGTCCAGCCCCGCTTCGCCTTCGAGGTCCAGCTCGACAAGCTGGCCGAGCTCGGCGACATCGATCCCATCGAGTTGCGCCGCCGCAACTTCATCGGGGCGAACACGCGCACGGTCAACGAGCTGCGGGTCACCTCGAACGGCTTCCTCGAGTGCCTCGAGGCGGTCGAGGGGGCATCAGGGTGGAAGGAACGCTGGAGGCGGTTGCCGTTCGGGCGTGGTCTCGGCGTGGCCGGGTCGACCTACATCTCGGGCACGAACTACCCGATCTACCCGAACGACATGCCGCAGTCGGGCATCCAGGTGCAGATCGACCGCTCGGGCCGTGTGGCCGTCTTCAGCGGTGGCAGCGAGATCGGTCAGGGGACCGATTCGGCGATGGCCTACATCGCCGCCGAGGAGTTCGGTGTCCCGCTCGAGCACGTGCGGGTGTACCGCGGCGATACCGACTTCACCCCCGTCGATCTCGGCGCCTACTCGTCCCGCGTCACCTTCATGCTGGGCAACGCCTGCATCGATGCATGCCGCAAGCTCAAGCGGCGCATTCAGGAGGCTGTCGCCGAGCACTGGGAGGGTGAGCCGGAGGCGGTGGTGTTGAGGGAAGGGCGCGCCTTCGATCCGTCGGACCCGGAGCGGTCGCTCCCGATCCGCCACGCCTTCCAGATCGCGGAGACCCGTTGGGGGACCCTCGGCGAGACGGGGTCCTACAACACGCCGAAGGACGTGCACGGGCAATACCGGGGCGGCACGATCGGGGCGAGCCCCGCCTACTCGTTCACGGCCCACATCGCCGAAGTCGAGGTGGATCCGGAGACCGGGATCGTCACCGTCGATCGGATCTGGGTGGCGCACGACTGCGGGCGGGCGCTCAACCCGGTCCTCGTGGAGGGCCAGATGGAGGGGTCGGCCTACATGGGTTTCGCCGAGGCGTTGATGGAGGAGCACGTCTTCAAGGACGCGGACCACGGACGCGCGGGCCTGCACAACGCGCCGTCCCTGCTGGACTATCGCCTCCCGACCAGCGTCGATACGCCGGAGCTCGAGTCGCTCATCATCGAATCGGTGGACCCGGAAGGACCGTACGGCGCGAAGGAGGCCGGTGAGGGTCCGCTTCACCCGTCCATTCCGGCCATCGCCAACGCAATCCACGACGCGGTGGGCGTGCGGGTCGATCGGTTGCCCTTCTCGCCTCCGCGGGTCTGGCGGGCTCTCGAGAAGGCGCGTGAGGCGGGTGCGCTGGCGAAGCCGGCCCATCCCGCGGATCGCCTCTCCTCGCGTACGGAGGTGGGCGCATGACCGGCACCCGGCCCCGCGCGCGCGGCTCGATGCTGCGAAACGCCCTCACCGCGGCCCTGCTGGGCCTGGCCGCGTGCGGACCCGAGGACGCCGCGCAGGCCGCGGAGGCTGCGATGGCGGACGATGGCCTGGTCGCTTCTCTCGACACCATCCCGGGGACCGTCTGGACCGAGCGCGATTGGGCGGTTCTGACGGAGAAGATCCGCTGGGCCGACGAACGAGGGCTGGACACGCTGTCCTGGGGCGACGCGATGGCGGCGTTGGGCCGGACGTTCGTCGGCACGACGTACATCCCGGGTACGCTCGAGGCCCCGGGCGACGAGCACGTCGTGGTCAATCTGCGGGAGTTGGACTGCGTCACCTTCATCGAGAACGTATGGGCGCTGCTCCGCTTCCATCGGGACGAGGGGGTCGCCGCCCTCGACGATCCGGCCGCGGCCCGCGACGCCTACGAGGCTCACCTGCGCGCGATCCGCTACCGCGACGGCCGCCTCGAGGGGTACCCGAGCCGCCTCCACTACTTCTCCGATTGGCTCTGGAACCACGAGGACCGTGGGCACCTTCGTCTCGTCGCCGGTGAGCTCGGTGGGGCCGCCGACCCCGAGCCGATCGACTTCATGTCGACCCATCCGGACGCCTACCGGCAGCTGGCGAACCCCGACTTTCTCGAGGCCGTGCGCACGCGCGAAGCCGAGCTGACGGAGCGGGGACCCCGCGTGTACCTGCCCCAGGAGTCGGTCGCTCAGGCCGAGAGCGGGGTGCGGGACGGGGACATCATCGCGGCGACCTCGACGGTCGCGGGACTCGACGTCGCCCACACCGGCATCGCCCTGTGGCAGGATGGCCGTCTGCATCTGCTGCATGCGCCGCTGGTCGGCCGCTCGGTCGAGATCAGCGAAGTCCCCCTCGCGGATCGCATCCAGGGGATCCGAGGTCAGGACGGCATCATGGTCGCCCGTCTAGAGGACGCAGGCTGATGCTGCGCCTGCCCGCCTACCGGTACCACGCCCCGCGACGGCTCTCCGACGCACTCGAACTGCTTGCCCGCTTCGGTGCCGAGGCCCGGGTGGTGGCGGGGGGGACCGACCTGATTCCCAACATGAAGCACCGCCTCTTCGAGCCGGCTCACCTGATCGGACTGAGCCGCGTCGACGAGCTGCACGGCATCGAGGTCTCGGACGGGTGGCTCACGATCGGCGCCGCGGAGACGCTTTCGTCCATCGCGTCTCACCCGGCCGTCGTCGCTTCCACACCCGCCCTCGCGGAGGCGGCGCGTCACGTCGCCGGCCCACAGATCCGCAACCGGGCGACCATCGGCGGAAACCTCTGCCTCGACACGCGGTGCACCTACTACAACCAGACCGAGTTCTGGCGCGAGGCGTTGGGCTACTGTCTCAAGAAGGACGGGGATACCTGCCACGTCACCCGAGTGGGGAAGAAGTGCGTCGCCGCCCACTCGGCGGACACCCCGCCCGTCCTGATGGTGCTGGGCGCCGAACTGGACGTGGTGGGAGTCGACGGGAGCCGCACCGTGCGGGTCGAAGACCTGTTCGTCGCCGACGGCATTCGCAATCTGCGCCTGCAGCACGGGGAGATCCTGGTGCGAATTCGAATTCCGATTCGCCCCACGAGTCGCGCCGTCTATCGGAAGCTGCGGCAACGGGGTGCGGTCGACTTCCCACTCCTCACCGTGGTGGTGGCGGGGGAGCGCGGGGACAACGGACGATGGAGCGACATCCGCGGGGTCGTGACCGGACTCGGGTCGCGGCCGAGGGCGCTGACCGGGTGGGACGCGATCGCCTCGGACGGTCGGCTCGACGACGACGTGATCGAGAGCCTGGCCCAGCGGGCCCACGCGCAGTGCCATCCCCTCGAGAACATGATCGTCGATCCGGACTGGCGACGCGCGATGGTGCCCGTTGAGATCAGTCGAGCCTTGAAGGCGTTGCGGACCACCACCGCGGACTGATCCCGCGTCCCTCGCCCGCCTCCGGGCTCGGGCCGCCGAGATCCCGTCGTCGGCCCCGCCCGCCGAAGGGGACCTTCGTCACCCGCCCCCGGCCGGCAGGATCCTGAGAATGCGTCCGCTGCTGTCGTCGACCACCCTCAACGGCATCCACAGGATGTCGTCGATGAGTGGGATCTTCCCTTCGGAATCACTGCCCAGGCCCGGGAACCCGTTCGGGAACGGCACGGTGAACGCGTCGGTGTCGGTCGTCGAAACCGCGTACCCGAGGTCGGCCAGCGACTGCACGGTGATCGGGCTGAGCGGGTTGCGACCGCCGCCGTCGAGGAACGGAGTCATGAGCTCCCGGTCCATCGTCGATTCCCGCCAGTGCCCGTTCAGCGAGCCGAAGCTGTTCGACTGGTTCTCCACGGGCACCTTCTGGCCAGAGGTGCGGCTCGCGCCCCCCGCCTGATCGAATGCCGCAATGGCCAGGGGGCCGGTGAAATGGGTGTCCGGTCGTGGGGACTGCGCGGTGTCCTGGACCGGGTTCTGCAGCAGTCCGAGCGTGGACCAGAGGGTGCCGATCCCGATCACATGCCCCATCTCGTGCAGAATCACGTCTTCCAGCCGGCCGCTCTGCGCGAGTCGATCGAGATCGGCGATGTCGAAGCGCATCCGGCCGACCGACGTGAGGCTGTTGGAATTGCGGATGAAGCACGGTCCCGCTGATCCGAGCACCCCGAAATCACCGTCGATTTCTTCGATCGTGGCGAAGATGACCACGTCGTCGAGCAGCGGCCCGGTCATCGGGGGCGCGCCCGGTCCTCCGCACTGAATGTGGACGTTGTCGTCCGGATTCGACGGGATGTCGGAGAGATCGTCCGTAATCAGCGTCTCCCACCGCTCCTGAGCGTCCAGGAAGGCCGTCTCGACGGTCCCTCCGACCTCCGTGACGAAGCAGAGCGTGATGTTGAACTGGCCGTTGTCGGGTGGGTCCAGGAAGCATGTTGGACCCGGGTCGACGGCGTCCACGTCGAACGTGGCGGCCGCCAGCGTGCCGGACGTGGCCACGACCTGCTGCGGACCCTCGGTCCGCCCGAGCGTCCAGGAAGTCGCGGCGCGGCCCGACACGTCGGTCATCGCAGTCGTGGGATCGACCGACCCGGCCGAGGGCGTGAAGGTGATTTCGACTCCCTGGACACCGATTCCGTTTGCGTCTCTCGCCACGGCCACCAGGGGCTGGTCGAGGGGGAAGCCGGCAGGTCCGGACGCGCCATCACCCTCGATCGCCTCCAACGAGACGGGCGGGCCCGCCGCGTTCGCTGCAGTGGCTCGGAAGTCCCAGCGCAGGTCGCCGAGTTCTGCGCGGGCCGTCTGCTCGCCCAGGGACGCCCCGAGCGTCCAGGTGGCAGACGCCACCCCGGCGAACCCGGTGCTGGCCATTTCGGGGCTGATGCTCCCGCCGCCCGACAATACCGTGAACGTCACTTCACCCGGGAAGGGGTTTCCGAAGGCGTCGACGATCTTGACGCGTAGCGGCTCAGCGAGCGCGATACCTGCCAAGCCCGTCTGATCCGCACCGCCCACTTCCAGGAGTTCGGCCGGAGGCCCCGCGAACCCCAGCGCGGTGAATGCGACGCCCGGTACCGCGGAGCCCTCGATCGCAGCCCGGACGCCCTGCTCCTGCCCGGCCGAGGGACCCAGGGTCCACGTCGCCTCCGCGGCTCCCCCCGCATCGGTGGCGGTCAGGCCGGGTGTCACCGACCCCCCGCCCCCGATGACCTCGAAGCGGATCGGCGCCCCCTGCACGGGCGAGCTCAGGCGATCCACGACCTGCACTCGAATGGGGCTCGACAGAGCGGTCCCCGCCGCTCCTTCCTGCTGGTCTCCCGTGATCTTCAGCAACGCGGTCGCTGCCTGATTCACCTCCACGGGAGCCTGACCCACCGCGTCTCCCGAGGTGGCTCGAATCACCGCCGACCCGTTCCCCACCGCTTCCGCGCGTCCGTTGATGTCGATGCTCACGACCGAAGGATCACTCGACGACCAGGTGATCTCCTGATCGGTCATGGCCACGCCGTTCTGGTCCCGAACGTTGGCGACGAAATTGCGCGTCTCGCCGACCGCATCGAGCGAGGCCTGGGCCGGGAAGAGGTTGATCGCCGTCGGCCTCGGCGGCGGCGGGCCCTCGTCTCCACAAGCCGCAGCTGCGACGACGGCGAGGAGCGCGGCCAGGGGCAGGCGTCGAGAGGGGCGCCGGACGCGGATCGAGCGAAGAGGTCGGAAGGCGGACATGGACGTCAGGGGAAGCGCGTGAGGCGCCGCGGGGGCATGGGCGCGTGCGTGGGGAAGTTGGGAAAGGGTACCACGAAAGGATCCGATCGGTTCACATCGACCACATACCCCAGGTCGGCGAGCGAGGACACGGTTATCGCGCTGAGCGGGTTGGGCACTCCGGCGTCGAGTTCGGCGGTCATCAACTCTGCGCCGAAGACCGTCTCCCGCCAGTGGAGATCGACGACCCCGCCTCCCCCACGGTTCTGCACGGGCACCTTCGGCCCGACGGTGCGACCGCTGCCGCCCGCGTCGTCGAAGGCCTGCGTGGCCTGCGTCCCGGCGAACCAGGTGTCCGGCGGAGGTCCGGACGAACCCGCGGCCGGGTCGCGGAGAAGCCCGAATGCGCCCCACAGGGTACCGATGCCGAGCGCGTGTCCGATCTCATGCGTCAGGACGTCCACGAGCTGGCCGGCGGCGGCGAGCGGCTCGACGTCGTCGCGGTCCACCCGCAGCCGGGCGATCAGAGGCAAGCCGCTCTCCGCCCGTACCGAGCAGGGCGCCGCGCCGGCCAGCGCGCCCCCCACCCCATCCAGGGGACTCACCTCGACGTAGAGCACCAGGTCGTCCACGGTGCCGTCGAGCCAGGGGGCAGCCGTCAGGCAGGTGGTGTGGTCCGGTGGTGGGGCCACGTCGAGGAGGTCGCCGACGACGACGTGCCGCCAGCGCGCGAGCGCGCTGCCGAGGGCGGCCTCGGCGGTCGCATCGAGCGGAGCCAGCGGACAGAGGTGGATGTCGAATCCCGAGCCCCCGGCGGGCAGCGAGCAGAGTGCGGCGCTTCCGGTTCCCGTCGCCCGGAATGCGACCTCCAGGGGCAGGTCACCCATCAGGCTCGCGCGCAGATGCTGCTCTCCGGCGACAGGTCCGAGAACCCATCCGGTCGATGCGGTGCCCGTGGCGTCGGACAGCGCGTCCTGCGCCGTGACGTAGCCGTCGTCGGGAGTGAACCGGACGGTGGCTCCCACCACTGGATTGCCCCAGGCGTCGGCCACCTGGACGGCGGGTGGAGTCGGCACCGGCGTGGTCACCGCCGCGGTCTGGTCGTTGCCGCCGGCCGCGACGAGCGTCGCCGCCGGGCCCGGGTCGGCGCGGGCGGTGAACACCGCCGCCGGGAGGTCGTCGACCACGGCCCGGACGATGTTGTTGGCCGGACCGGCGACCGTGCCGAGCACCCACCGTC
>JAHHMJ010000100.1 GCA_018678395.1 Gemmatimonadota bacterium
AGAGATGACGTCGCGCATCGGCGCTCTCGCGGACGCTTTCGAGGTCAAGGGGCTGCTCGAAGAGGCCGCGAGATACCGAGCCTGCGTGGAGCCCCCCGGGTGAGGGGGGGATGAGAAGCTCACTGCCGGTCGAAGCGGCCCGCGCGGCCGCCCGCGTCACTGCACGGTGCAGATGAACTCCCCCGGCGCGTATCGAATTGCGAACCACCAGTCGAACGGAATGGGTCCCGGGTTCGCCGTACTCACGAGCTCGGCTGTTCCGGCCACGCTTCCTCGGAACTGGCTCGCGGGGGTCAGAGTCTGAATGGTCGCGACACCCAGGGCGTCCAGCTCGGTCGCGTAGATGATGTCGGTCGGACTGGTGAGTCCGAAGTCACCCTGTACGGCCATGGGCCACGTTCCGGGCGCGTTGGGCCAGTCGTTGGGGTCGGTCGTCGGCGGGAGCATGCGCACCGACCAGCCCTGCGACGGGCGGGTCAGAGTCAGGTTGATGAGGCGTGCGCCCGGGCCGCTGGTGTCGGTCGTGAAGATCATCTGATCGCCGGACTGCGGTGCGAACGCCTGCCCGCCGAGGGTGAACCCGAACGCGCAGGTGCAACCGATCGGTATCATGGCCTCGGCCTCGAGCCCGGGTTCTTCCACGCTGACGGCCTTGATGGTCGCGACTCCACCCGACGGGCGGGTGGTGGGCGCCCGGAACACGCCATCCGTTGCGCCGATGGTGCCGACGTCGGTGCTCCACCGCACTTCCTGGTTGTCCAGCCCGAGCACCTGGGCAGAAAACGTCACCTGCTCCGACACGTCGATGCACGACGGTTGCGGCGAGATGACCACGGCTCCGAAGCGGATGGTCGCGTAATCGAATCGGGGTGGGCCGCCGATACGCGCTGCATATCGGGCGGTGTGTTCGATGTGGAGCGAGTCCGGGTCGGCGAACGAGGCGTTCGCCGGCGGCGTGTAGACGAGAACGAATTCGTTGTTGGGACCGCCCACAGCTGCGAAGCCTGCGGTGCTCGTCTGCTCGGTGGTGACGGCCAGCGAGTCGGGGAACCGAGCGTTCTCGACGGCCACCAGGAAGACGGCTTGCTTCGTCGGGTCGATGATGGTGTCGGAGGGGATGATGCGGATCTGGATGGAGTCGACGGCGGCGGGCGAGCTGCCGGCGTGGTCCTCGCCAGCGAAGGCCGTCGGATCCATACCTGGTGTGGCCACGTGGACTGAGGTTTCGCCGAGCCGGGCCGCGCGGTAGGTCGTGTGGGTAGCCTTCGAAATGGAAGGACGTCCGCCCGGCTGGTCGTCGCGCCAGGTGACCTCCGACCACTTCGGGTCGTTGATCGGGACGGGTCCGAACGCTTCCCTGGGATAGCTGCGAGCGTTGATTCTCCCGCGCAGCTGACTCTCGATGAACAGGCCGAGCCCGACATCGAGGGCATCGGTATTCGCACCGAGTGCCTGCGCGACCTCGTAAATGGGGCTGGCGTCGTACATGAGGTTCCGGAAGGGGTGAACCTCCGGGCGCCACACGCGATTCCAGGCGGTGAGTCGAGCGTCGAGGGTACCAGCCCGATCGTCATCTTCTCCGAAACGAGCGGGATTGAGCTCGACGTCGATGCGCTGCAACGAGTGCGGGAGCCGACTCCACGTCGCCAACTCCTGGTTCACCACGCTCCATGCGATCAGGCCGAGCACGAGACGGACCGTCGCTTGCTGATCACCGTTCGCCGCCACCGTGGCGGCCAACGCGGCACCCATTCGGTCGATGATCGCCTGGTTCACCAACGCCTGGAGCGTGGCTCGGATCTGTGCCGCCGCACCCATGCAGTCGCTGAGCCGTTGGGTATCCTGTCCGATGCCAGAGACCGTGCAGGTAGTTGGATCGACGGTAGATCGCAGGGGGGTCGGCGTGGGTTGAGCTCCGCCCACACGTTGCTGGAGTCGCTCTCGCAGTCCGGTCGTGGCGAGGAGTGCCTCGATCGCATCGAGCGTGCCCGGTTGGCCTTCGGTACCGTTCGCGATCGCCCGCAGCGACGATGGATTGTCGGGGTGGTCGAGTACGAGCTGGACGACCGCGAGGGGGAGGAGCGGCTCGGGCACCTGGTCGAGCGGTACCGCGGCGAGGGCCTCCGGGGTCGTCTCGAGAACCGCCGTCTGTATCCGCAGGACTTCTGCGACGAGATCGACCACGGAGCCGAGTTCTCCCTCGGCCGCCGGCAGTGCCTCGATGGTGAAGGGGATGGGCGCGCACGCGAGGTCGCCGTCCGTCACCCGGATCCAGACGGGCCCGCCCTCGAGGCCCAGGGTCGGATGCAGGGGCGTGGTCATGCCGAGGCCGCCCGTCTCGAGGCTGTCGATGAGGGCGAGTGCACGGGTGGAGGCGTCCGCCGTCCGCACCTGCCCGAGAATTGGGCTGCCGAGTCCCGAGGTCCCCTCGACGCCGATGCGATCGCCTGGCATGCCGGAGGTCGCCGCCAGTGAAACGGTCTGGCACGCCGCCGTCGCCAGCCCGTCGCCGAAGTCGAGCGTGCACTGGACCGAGATCGACGCCTGAGCTCCGTTCGAACCGCTCACCGTGACGGTTGTGGAGGGCGAACCTTCGACGTAGCAATTGGTCGCGACCCCCGTCAGGCGAAGGGTGTAGCTGCCCGCACTCACGCCGTCGAACGTCGCGGTCCCGCTGGGAGGGACCGAGGCGGAACGCGAGCCGAGAGAGACCGTGTACCCGTCTGCGTCGAAATCGACACCGGTAGTGGTCACCTGGACGGTGACCGTCTGGCCCGTGTCGTCGGGGGGCGTCGGCGTTCCGCCGCCGTCCCCGCATGACATGGCCGCCGCGGTGAGCGCGATCGCAGCCGTGGGCACGAGCCATCGATTCGGTGAGCCGGACATGGGGTCCTCCTGGGGAGCGTGCGGTCCTCAACGGGTGAAACGCGGTCCGGCGTCGTGGACCGCCATTCTCGAGTCGTGGCGGGACCGAGCCCGCGAACGCGTTGTCTTGGGAAACGGGCCTTGGTGAAAGGCCTGCGCACGCACTCCACCCGACCTCACCGATTTCCGGATTCGCCCATGGCCCGCTTCGTGCCGCTCCGCTTCGCGCCTTGTGTCCTCGTGTTCTCTCTCACGGCGTGCGGCGGCGCCGCCGATGCGGCTCCGGAGGGGCGCGCGTCCTCGTCCGATCCGATGTCGGCCGATGCCCCCGCCGCGGTCGACCGGACTCCCGCCGTCTCGACGGGTGCCGACGTTCTTGGCACCATCGAGGCCACGATCGACGGCGAGGCGCGAACCTGGTACGTCGTGACCGGCTCCGTCCGCGGCGAACCGTACGCGAGCGCCGTCTGGTACGAGACGCCCGAGGGCGAGCTCATCGCGTCGATCGGCGGATATGACACGGCGGACCTGCCCTTCGACACGTTCGAGACGGACCCGTCACGGGGCGTCTCCACGGGAGATTACGACGGCTCGGCCGTCACGATCGTGATCATGCCCGGGGCGGGTGCCGGCCCCTATCAGGCCGTGATCTCCGAAGAAGCTCCGGGCCTCACGTATGCGCCGGACGCCGGTGCCTCCGGGATCGACGGCGTCTTCTTCGGACGATCGGGGTCACTCGAGGTCACGCGACTCGGGGTCGTGGGAGATCGGCTCGATGTCGAGGGTACCTTCGAAGGCACCGTGCGGATGTTCAGTGGTCAGGGTGCGATCGAGGTTGCGGAGGGGCGGTTCTCGGTCCGCGGCGTGCCCGCTCGTTCGGCCCTGGGAGGGGCGTGATGGAGCGGCGGCACGGGGTGACCTGGTCCGTCCTCGTCTTCGCAGGTTCGGTCTTCGCGTTCGTCGCGGCGACGCCGCACGTCTCGGTGGTCGGCGACGGGAACCCCACCATTCGGAGCCTGACCGCCGACCCCTCGTCTGCCGACGAGGGCGCAGCGATTCGCTTCGAGGCCGAGGTCGAGTCGCCGGACCCCGGTTCGCTGACCTTCGAATGGGATTTCGGCGACAACTCGACACCGGTGCGCGGCCTCGGGGCGGCCGCCGTACAACACCGGTTCCGTAACGGCACGCAGAGTGGGTCCAGCTATACCGTCACCCTGACGGTGACCGACACGGCAGGTGCGTCCGATCAGGCGACTACTACCGTCTCCGTCGCGAACGTGGCCCCGCGCATCGTCGGCATGCAGCGAGACGGTGCCGGACTGCTCGGGGCGCCCATGCCGTTCCTGGGACAGGCCGTTGATCCCGGAGTCGACGACGCTCTGACCTTCACCTGGGACTTCGGAGACGGTGGGACGGGCACCGGGCCCCAGGTACAGCACCAGTACTCCGCTCCGGGGCGCTACACGGTGACGCTGGATGTCGACGACGGCGACGGGGGCACCGACCAGCGCACGATGAGCGTCATGGTCGGCGAGGGCGGAGAGATGTCGGTGAGCGGAGGGGTCGGAATCCCGACGCAGGATCTCACGACGTCGATTCTGTCGGCTGTCCCGATCGACAACGGTCTCTGCGAGTTGAGGCTTCAGCTCAACGTCGAGGACGCGGGCATCGGCTTTCAGGTCATCCTGCCGCGGGGGCTGGCCCCGGGTACGTATCGGGTCGGTCCCACCACGCAGGACGCGGGCCTGTGGGACGACGAGTTCGCCTCGCCGGGGATGTTCACGGCCACGGCCGGAGTCGATCGGGCCTACGACCCGCCGGAGCGTGCGCTCTTCGGCTTCTGGTCTGCCCAGGGGACCTTCACGGTCGAGCACTTCGACGGAGACCGCCTGGAAGCGTCATTCGCCGTCGAGCTGCAGGAGCGGACCGTGCGCTCGGCCACACCACCCCCCTACTGGATCGACGTCGAGGGCTGGGTGGCTCAGGGGGTCGGTCGCGACGTTCTGAGCGGGATCCCGGGATCGGGGCCGGGAGGCTTCTACCTCTGCGAGGTCGGGACGTCACCGATGGCGGTCGTTTCGCATGAGCCGGCCGACTACCAGCCGAACGTCGACCTCGACGAGCCTGTCATCAAAGTCCGGTTCGACGTTCCCATCGACGAAACGACGTTGAACGCGGGTACGTTTCGGCTTGGGTACCGGCTGCCCGATCAGGGCGTGAGCGGTGCGCAGTTCGCCTTGGTGGATGGCGGGTGGTCGGCCGAGGCGGACGGGAGCCATCGCTTCGTGCCGTCGGGCCCGCTCCTCGACGGGGTCCAGTATCAGGCCGTGATCCGCGGAGGAATGCAGGGCGTCCGCGGGGCGCGGGGTGAGATGCTGCCTGGGAACACGTCGTGGAACTTCACGACGCTGGTGGAACCGATCGTCCGGGTCGCCGTCTTCCAGGTCGCGCGCAACGCCCCGCTGGTTCCGGGAAAGACGACGGCGGCTCGCGTGTACGTCGACTGGCAGGAGAAGCCGAACGTGCACCAGGCGTGGCAGGCGCGAGCCTTCCCCGCGCGGATCGAGGTGAAGGCGAACGGGTCGGCTGCCTGGCCGGCTCGAGACGAGTTCCCGAATCGTCCCGATCAAATGAGCGTGGAAGACAGCGCACAGGCCCGAAACAGCGTGAACTTCTTCGGTTGGACCCCCGCGTCGGTCAGTGGCACATCGACCTTCACAGCCACTGTCGAGCCCACCATGCAGCAAGTCTCGGTGCCACGACGGTTCCAAAGCGCACCGGTGCAGATCGAGCATCACCCCGGACTTCCCCCTCTGGAGTACGACGCGCGGAGGCTGCGCATACGTTCGTGGGCGAACGCGATCCCCCCGGCGCTCGATCAGCTGACCGCGAGAGTCATGCGTGATGGGGCCGAGTTCACGGTACAGAACTTCCCGGTCCCGTCGGTGAGCGGGACGCTTGGTGATCTCACCATCGCCGAGCCGGCGACGATGTTCGAGTGGAGTCCGGGCAATCTCCAGGTCTTTCGGGGCTGGGGGACGGCGATCAAGCAGGACGAGTACTTCGCCAAGCAGGCGTACGATATGCTCGCGCCCACGACCTCTGCCGACATGCTCGTGCTGTTCATGCCGGGCGAGGTCCAGCCCTTGTTGGGGGGGTATGCCTATACCAGCTTCCCGGGCGTGCGCACGATCTCGATCTTCATCGCGCCTTCGGTGGGCCCGCAGAGTTTGCAGAAGAACGCCGCCGTGGTGGCGCACGAGTTCGGTCACGTGCTCGGTCTTCAGCACTTCAGTCGGTGCGCGGACGATTTCAACGCCTGCTTGAGCGCCGGGAAGGCGGGCTCCGACGACGTTGAGGGCTTTCGTCTCGCCCAGGACGGGACCGGTGGCTGGAACAAGTCGAAACTCGAGGGCAACGCCGAAGCGCCCACGACCAAGACGGTGATCTCGCTGATGCACCCCTCCGCCTTCGGGCTCCCGGGGCTCTTCATCACCAACGAGCAGTATGCCGAAGTGCTTCGGGGTGTCGGAGCGGGAGGCGGAGGCGAGCCTCAGCCGGATCTGAATGTGTCGAGAGGGGACGTTGGCCCGGGGATCCACTGGGCAGCCGCGTGGGAGTCCAGGGCCTCGCCATCGGGCCCTCGCGGGGCGGGTCCTTCGAGCGGGTGGCCCGGTTCGCTCGAGCGTCGTCTGAACACTACCGTGCAAGAGCCGGCCGGCGTTCTGCTCAGCGGCGTCGTCCTGTACGAAACCGGCACAGTCGCCGTTGAGCCGCCGCGCCAGTTGGAGCGCGCCTGGACGCGTCCGATTCCTGCGGGCGATTACACGCTCGAGGTCCGGGACGGTGCGGGCGCTGTCCTCCACTCCAGCAGCTTCGGGCTCTCGCCGGCGACGGCCGAACACCGGATGGACCTGGATGGTCAGGAGGTGGAGAGTCCTCCCTCGGTCGGTGGTTGGTTCTGGGTCGCAGCCCCCTACTTGGCGTCCGCACGTGAATTCGTCATTCGGCGTGGGCCCGACGTCCTTGCCCGACTTCTTCACACCCCGAATGCGCCCACCGTCGAACTCACGGACGTGAGCTCACGGGGCGACGGTACCGTTCGCGCGCGGTGGTCCGGCGACGACGCGGATGGCGGTCCTCTGGCCTTCATGCTGATGTACAGTGCGGACGGCGCCACGAACTGGACGGTGGTCGCTCCCTGGACCGAGGCCCTGGAGCGCGTCGTCGACCCGAGTGGGTGGGAAGTCGGTCCCGCTCCCACGCTCCGGATCATCGTGTCGGATGGGTTCAGGCAGAGCGAGGCCACCGTTCCCTTGCCCGCGGGATAGGCGAGGTCGCCCCCACCTTCGCCGACCGGGACGCCCCAGCGTCGGGCTGGCCCGCGACTCCGAGGTGGCCTGTCGGCGTGCCGCGAGCAATTCTGAAAGGAGCGAGCCGGTCGCATGAGCTACGCTCGACCTGCGCCAAAGCCGTTGCGCACCGGCCCCTGGCCTGGCGCGCCACACACACCAGTCAGGGGAGTCTCATGGGACGAGGTTCGGA
Organism: Gemmatimonadota bacterium; assembly: GCA_018678395.1. Lineage (GTDB taxonomy): Bacteria > Gemmatimonadota > Gemmatimonadetes > Longimicrobiales > Gaopeijiaceae > Gaopeijia. The sequence goes on from JAHHMJ010000100.1 coordinate 7,411, forward strand.
AGTGCACATCCGCCTGCGGGGCCTCGCGACAGCGGCCATGGTGGTGGCCGCGATCGGTGGCGCCGCCCCCCATGGCGGGTGATCGACCCGAGGGACTGACCGGTGCGTGGTTCGAGGCGCGCTGCGACGAGCGCGACCCCGATGCGCCCTCCTTCCGTCGGATCGGCAACTAGACGCGCGCGACGCCTCCGTCGCTCGGACTCAGCTCGGCCAGAGCCAGCCGAATACACCCGCCGTGACGAGCGCGTAGACGACCCCGTCCAGGAAGTCCTTGGTTGCGGCCGACCGGCTCCATCCCCAGAAGATCGCCTTCGGGAAGGCACCCATCGAATGACCCAGCAACGCGACGGCTCCGGTGACCTGGAAGACCTTCAGGTAGTCCGTCCCGACCGGCAGGGTCACGGCTCCGACGTACGCGACCAGCACGCCCATCAGGAGCAGGTAGAGGAAGTTCTTGCCGAGGGTCGGCCCCATGTTGAGCATCTGAGCCTTGGGGAGGACCATGATGTAGGCCGGTGTCCCCCCTTCGACCTTCGCCACCCACTCGGGATCCTCCTGCGGGTTCTTCGCCTGCCCGGGATGTGGCATGAGGTACATCCCCGGGGCGAGACCCGAGCCGCCCACGGCCTGCATCGCCGCGTCCTCGTCCGGAAGCGGGCTCCAGTCCGACTTGTGGTGAGGAAGGACCACCCAGAGAACGAAGCCGGCCACGAAGGTGGCGACGGCAGAGACGACGATCGGCAGCCAGAGCGAAGCGAGGGAGAGCAGCATGAATGCGACTCCTCGGTTGGGAGGGACATGAGGCCGATGCCCCCAACACCCACTCGGTCCCATGCTTCGGTCAACCCTGATGTGTTCCTGGCCCGCCGGTATGCGGGACGAGGGCGACGCCCGGACGATCGTCGCCGTCAGCCGCCTCCGATCGCCCGTCGCAGTGCGGGGGAAAGGGGAATCACGGACTGCAAGGCAGCGAGATCGGGGATCTGGGCCCACAGGTCCAGGTAGATCGGCAGCCCTCCGCGCACCGGGACCCACACCCGGGGTGCGTCGATCTGCATGAGCGTGGCCGCCGCGGTGAGACGTAGGTGGGGGCGCCCGAGTGCGTCGCGATGCATGCGGCGGCGAAGGAATGGCCCGCGTCGGATCAACGCGCCCCCGCGACCGGGCCGAGGCGATCGCGGGGGCTGCGTCGGGGATGGCGGCGAGGCCGTCGCTCGCGTCAGCCGAAGTTCAGCATGAACTCGAAGGCCTCTGGGGGGATCGGCGCGGTAGCCTCGACATCGGCCGTCTGGTCGCAGATGAACTGGCCGGTCGACACCCGGCTGACGTCGATCCGGGACGTGCCGGA
>JAHHMJ010000376.1 GCA_018678395.1 Gemmatimonadota bacterium
CGCCACCCCAGGAAAACGAAGAGGGGCTCCGATGCGGAGCCCCTCTCCTTTCAATCGTACGGCCTGCCGACCGCGGGATCGGCTGACCCAGAGACGACGTGCTTCCAATCCGCACCCACAATAAACGAAGAGGGGCTCCACATCGGAGCCCCTCTCCTTTCAATGGTGCGCGCGCCGGCTTCCCGACCGCCGCCTACGTGGTCGGGCGTGTGCGTGGCGTGATTCGGATCGACCAGAGTCCCGAGTTGAAGTCGCTGAAGAAGAGGTGGCCCTTGAACGGCTGCGGACCCCAGGCCATCGGCCCGTTCGATACGAAGCCGTTCGGGTCGTAGGCCTTGAAGACGGCCATCTCGCGGCCCTGTGTCGCGAGGTTGCCCATGAGTTCGCCGCCGACATCGACGGCGCGGACGCCGCCCTCGTAGTAGGCCACGTAGAGCACGTCGTCCTCGACCCAGAGGTTGTGCGTCCCGTACTCGGGCACCTCGTAGCGGGCGACGTCCTGCGGGTTCTCGGGATCGGTGAAGTCGATGATGTGGATGTAGCCCGACGTCACGGTGGGCTGCTGGCCCGGCTCACGCGGAATCCCGCTGAGACCGGCGCCGGCCCAGGCGGCTCCGCCCCGGTTGAGAATCTCGTCGCCGAGGAAGAGATAGACCTTGCCGGTCGACTCCTGATAGTAGGGGAAGGCCGCGTGCGTCCGGCCCACGGGGTACGGCACGTTCGTCACAAAGACCGGGTTCTCGATGGTCCCGCCCCAGCGGCCGTTGCCGACGTCGACCACGACGACGCCGTTGCCCCACTCGGAGCTGTAGGCGATGCCGTCGTAGACCCACACGTCGTGGATGCGGCTGTCGGGGTGGTTGTATTCGCTGACGAAGGTGGGATTCTCGAGGTCGGTGACGTCGAGAATCACGTACTTGTCGCCGCCCGACAGGGCGAACAGGTGGGTGTCGGTGGCAAACATGTTGTGCACGCCGCCGGTCAGTCCCTCATCGAACGTCGAGGCGATGCGGGGGGCCGTCGGATCCGTGAGGTCGATGAGGACGACGCCGTTGCGGCGGTTGGACGCGCCCTCTCGCGAGAGCGCGGCGTAGCGACCGTCGGGCGACACCTTCACGTCGTTGACCGTGCGGGCGTCGACCTGCACGGAGTCGACCGGAACGATCGAGCCCGGGTCGGTCACGTCCCAGAAGTAGGCCCAGCCGTCGCCACCCCACGTCCCCGTGACGGCGTAGTCGCGGCCGTTCATGCCCTCGAAGACCCACAGGTCGGAGGTGTGGACGTGGCTCACCGAGCCCTGACCCATGACCTCGACCTCGCGGACTGCGTTGCGCGGGCGAATGTCGATCGTGCGGCGGGCGACCAGGTCGCCGGCCGTCGCGACGATGGTGTATTGCCCCGGGGCCTCGCCGACGAAGCGCCCATCCTCGACCATTCCCGCCGCGCCGGGCGCGTTGATCGTGTCGTCCGGTACGTAGTAGGTGGCCCACGTGATGGGCAGATCCTCGACCGCGCCCGATTCTCTCGCGGCGACCGCCTCGAACGCGACCACGTCGCCCTGCAGCGCCTGCTCGGCCCCGCCCTCGATGGCGAGCGACTCCGCCGGGAAGGCGGGCACCGTGTAGGTGACCGTTCCCCGGGCGCCTTCGGCATCGGCGCGGATCGTCACCGACCCGGGTGCGTGGGCGTGAACGTTGCCGAACGCGTCGATGGTGGCGATGGCCGGGTCGGACGAGGACCACGAGAACGCGACCTCGGGCCGCTCGGTACCGTCGGCGTGCAGCGCCGTGGCGCGGTGCCGGATGCTGGTACCGGCGTAGAGCCGGTCGGTCGATTCCGTGTAGAGGTCGATGCGCGCCACGGCCGGCCACGTCACGGTGACGGGGACCCGCAGCTGCGGCGGGGCGCCCTCGAAGTCCTCGGGGACCACCAGCGAGGCGATGACCGTGCCCTCGCCTCCGACCGTACCGGTCAGCGTCCCCGCGTCGGCGTCGACGGTCACTCCGCGTCCGAACACCCTCAGCGCGACGCCCTCGACCACGTTGCCCTGTGCGTCGACGGCCACCACGCGGAAGTCGATGCTGGAGCCTCGTTCCACCGAGACTTCGGCCGGCTCGGCGCGGAGGGAGGCCACGCGGTCGGCCGCGTCCTGTGCCTGCACGGGGAGGGCGCCCGCGGCCGAGAACAGCCCGGCCAGGGCGAGAATACGCAAGCTCTTCATGGGTCGATGGGCTCGGGGAGGGGAGGGGCCGTGGCGGTGCCCGGCCCGGGCTTCTAGAGTTGGAGACCGCAGTATACGTCCGATCCCCTCCGACACGCACCGTCCCATGTCGCGTCCCGCATCGGTCCCTGAGTCGCGTCCCGCATCGGTTCTCCCGTCGCGTCACGCCTCGAGCCCTTCGTCGCGTCCCGCCCGGCTCGCCGCGCTTCCGCTCGCCGCGCTCGTCGCCGCCTGCGCCTCGGGCTCCGGCCCGGCGAACTCCGCGACGGGCGCGTCGATGGCCGCAGCGACCGACCCCGTCGCGCCCGAGCGGACCTACAGCGTGTACGTGGGTGCGGAGTCGGCGGATCTCATGCATCGGGTGGTGCTCGGTCCCGACGGGCTCGAGGTCGAGCGCACGATCCCGGTCGGCGAGATGGCGGTCGAGAACGAGGGACCGCACGGCTTCGCGACCTCACCGGACGGCCGCTACGTCTACATGACGACGGGCCACGGCGTCCCCGATGGGAAGCTGTGGAAGTTCGAAGCGGGCGCGGACACACTGGTGGGAGAGCCGATCCTGCTGGGCTGGTTCCCGGCCACGATGGACCTGACGTCGGACGGGCTCTATGCGCTGATCGCGAACTTCAACCTGCACGGCGAGATGGTGCCGAGCACGGTGTCGGTCGTCTACACGCCCGACATGATCGAGGTGGCACAGATCGAGACCTGCGTCATGCCGCACGGGCTTCGCATGGAGCCGTCGGGGATCTTCGCCTACTCGAACTGCATGATGAACGATCTGATGATCGAGATCGACACGCGCACCTTCGAGGTGTCGCGGCGCTTTTCCGTCGCGGTCGGCGAGGAGGGCCCGGCCGAGGGCATGATGGCCATGGACCACGAGGGCATGGACCACGCGAGCATGGGCGGCTTGGAGCACGCCGCCGGGCAGTCCGGGATGGGTGCCGGTGGTATGGCCGGCATGGCGATGGACCCGAGTTGCTCACCGACCTGGGCCGAGCCCTCGGCCGACGGCTCCAGGGTCTACGTCGCGTGCAACAAGGGCGACCGGATCCTCGAGATCGACCGCGAGTCGTGGGCGCTGCTGCGCACCTTCGAGA
>JAHHMJ010000595.1 GCA_018678395.1 Gemmatimonadota bacterium
TCTCGAAGAGCGGCAGCCCCGCGCCCGCATGGGGTGCGAGGCTCGCATCCGTCGGCGCCCCCACCCCTGCATCCCGGACGGCGGTCGCGTCGATCCCGCCCTGCGGCCACAACACCCCAGGGGGCGACGGTACGGGCACCGGATCGGTGGCGAGGCGCCGCGCACCCCACCGTTCGAGCGCGCGGAGGAAGGCGCCCGCCCGGCCCCGCATTCCCAGGCCGGGGAGGAGCAGCACGTGGTCCGCCGGCGGTCTCGCACCCCGACCCAGGGCGCGCGCGGCGCGGTCGAGAACGCCGGCGATGTCCGCCACGCGGTCCCGTCTCAGGTCCTGTTCGTACAGCGTGAGCGCGGCCGTCAGCAGCCGCGGCTTGCGCGGGTCGTCGAATGCGTCCGACCGGATGGACGCCGACGCCAGTCCCGTCAGCCGCAGGGCGACGAGTGCATCGCGCACCGCGCGCCGGAAGCCGGGGCCCTCCGAGAGTTCGTCGAAGAGGGGGTCCCGGACCTCGTCGAGTGCGCGGTCGAGCGCCTCGTCGAGGCGAGCCTCCTCTTCGAAGGCGTCGGCCACCCGTACCCCTTCGGCGGCGAGCCATTCGACGGCGACCTGCATCGCCAGGGGCCGGACGGTGGTGACCTCGAACCCGGTCCAGCCGCCCCGCGCCCGCGCCAGCGTCCGCAGGAGCTCCCGGCCGGCGCCCGCCGCGGGCGCGACCAGAAGGGTCCGCGTCAGCGGGTGGGCGTCATCGTGTTCCGCCAGCGCTGCGAGCAGCGCTGGGGCGTCGTCGGGGAGGGGTCGAAAGACGCTCGCAGGCACGGACGGGTTCGCGTCAGCCGCCGGTCTGCGGCGGGACGATCATGATGTGCGAGCCCGGGGTCCCGGAGAACATCAGCCACGGCGCGCCCGGCTCGGCGGGGCGATCCGTGAGACCCGTGCTCTCGGGAGTGGCATTGGGCGTGTAGACGACCCAGCGCAGGTACGGCTGCTCGATGGTCGCCGTCTCAGCGTCGAAGCCCGCCCCCGTCAGGATGTAGTTGGTCGACCCATAGGGAATGGGTAGCTCACCGGCCGTGAAGGCGTCCCACCGTGCCTGGGTGCGTTCGTTTCCGGTCACGCCCGATGCCGACAGCTGCCGGCCCATCTCGAAGTAGGGCTCGAGACCCACGTGGTGGCACGAGACCTCGAAGTCCTCACGCCCCGGATTGGGGGCCATGCACACCAGGCCGTTCGAGCCCTCGCGCAGCGTCGTGAAGGTCCCGTCGGCGGTGTAGCCCTGCACGGTGGCCCCGTCCCGGAATTCCGCGGGAGCGGCCTGGACGGCCAGCGCGATCTGGATCTCCGCGGGAAGCCCCGCGTCCTGCGCGCAGGCCGAGATCGGGATGAGCGCGAGCGCGGCAGCGCACAGGAGCGGACGAACAGAGCGTCGAGGAGTCATGGCTCGGGCGGCTCGAGTGGGGCGGTGTCGGTGTCGGCGCGCAGGCCGGCACCGTCGCCGCGGAGGGCGTCCGCTCAAGGTAGCGCGGAGGCCGCGGTCGTGGCGAGACTTGAGAGGAGACGGCGACCCCGACAGGAGCGGCACGATGAGCGAGGGCGGTGGAGTGACCTGGGTGGACCTCACGGTGGACGACGCGCCGGGTGTTCGGGACTTCTACGAGGCGGTCGCGGGATGGTCCGCGGCTCCGGTCAGCATGGGTGACTACTCCGACTTCAGCATGCTCGAGGCGGGGGGCGGCCACGCGGTGGCGGGGATCTGCCACGCCCGTGGCGCCAATGCGAACATGCCCCCGGTCTGGATGGTCTACTTCTCGGTTCCCGATCTCGACGCCGCACTCGACGCCTGCCGCGACCGCGGTGGGGAGGCACTCACGCCGGTGCGGGTAGCGGGCGACTACCGGTATGCGGTGATTCGCGACCCGGCCGGCGCCGTGTGTGCGATCGGGCAGGCGGCCGGGTCGTAGGGGCCGTCGGAGCCCACGGCCCGGGGCGGAGCCTTTCGGGGGTACACGGCCGAGGCCCCCACGACGATTCGTCGCGGGGGGCTCGGTCCGACCGTTCGGCGTGAGCTGGGCGAGTGCGAATCGGTCCCCTTAGTTGCCCACGTTCGTCAGGTCGACCCAGCTGCGCTCTTCGAGGGGTACGGCGAAGGTGAGACGCGAGTTGTTGAGCAACGCCCGGGTGATGCCGCAGCTCGAATACTGCACGAGCGCGTTTCCGAGCACGGTCGAGGTGTCGAGGTCCACGTTGGCGGCGATGAGTCCGCCATGCACGTGGCCGCCGGTGCCCGTCGTCGACAGCGTTCCCTTCACGATCACGGGGCCGTAGAAGGTGTAGCCACCGGTCAGCTTCAGATCGCCCTCGACCAGCAGGATGCCCTGGCCGCTCTTGTTGGACTGGATGCCGAGGTCACCCTCGGCGTAGACGACGGGGAAGTAGTTGCCACACACACCTCCCGGGTTTTCGGTGTCTCCCCAGTTCAGCAGCTGGCTCGTCCTGCAGACGTACCCGTCCGAAGTCAGCGTGGAGTCCGGCGACGTCTGCGTGATCGAAGCCCCGCTCGGGATGCGCTTGTTGGCGAGCGCGACGAGGTCGCTCCAGCCGAGGTCTCCGAAGGTCAGCAGCGCGTCGGAGTTGAGACTCGGATCGGCGTCGTAGGGCGGTCTGCCGCTGACGTCGTAGCGAGTACCGCTCGTTCGGATGTTGCGCATGTCATCGATCAGAACGCCCGGTTTGTCCGTGAGGTCACTCGGGTCGCAATAGCCGGTGCCCCAGGCGGGGGGAATCGAATCCTGTCCGACCACCACCGACGAGCCCCCGAGGCGAAGTCCGTTCACCGTCGTGAGCGCCGCAGGCGGTCGGATGTCGAGCGTCCGCACCTTGGCGAGCGTTCCCACGCGACGCGAGGCGCCGTTCAGCAGCGGACCGCCGCGCGTCACCGTGCTCTCCGAGTCCACGAAGAACAGCCAGTCCGAGAGCCGGGTCACCGTGACGTCGGCGGTGCCGACGGCGACCGTGTCCGATCGCATGATGGAATCCCCGGTCGCGATGC
>JAHHMJ010000577.1 GCA_018678395.1 Gemmatimonadota bacterium
GTACTGACCCAGGTTGAGCAGCGCACGACCCTTACCGATCGCGGCGAGGTTCGTGTAGACGGCGTCCCCATTGGCCCCGACGACAGCTTCGTCGAAGCGCGTGACCGCCCGCTGGAAAACCTGCTCGGTGGTCTGAGGTTCGCCGGGAACCAGATTCCCGGTCTCGTCGAGGTTGGAGAACGGCACGCCGGAGCAGTAGTTCTCTCCGAAGAGCACGTAAGTGAAGCCGGCCATTCCCCGAAGCTCACCGACGCGGGCGTCTGCGCCCTCGACGTTGGTCTCGATGGAGCTGGCCGCGTTCTCCAGAGCCTGACGGGCACGCTGCAGGTCACCGAACACGCCGGTGGCCGTCCCGTTGTCGTCCCGCACGTCCCGGCGATCGAACTCGCGCCGCGTCGTGAAGGTCCCGGAGTGGATGTATTCGTCGGCGAGAAGCCCCGACACGAGAACCTGCCCTTCCGTCCCGCCACCGTTGCCGGCGTAGGCGAAAGCGAAGTCCCCGATGGCACCGGCCCGGAGCGTCTCCAGACCGGAGGGAGTCGTGAGCCCGTCGGGCGTCACGATGTCGGGATCGGTCACCTCGAGAAGGTTGCCCGTATCGCAGGCGGCAAGCCCCGTCAGGAGCACCGCCGAGAGCGCCAACGTGGCGCCGCGTCGCATGTGCGTACGCATGGTTCAGTCCTCCGTCAGAAGTTGAGGTTCACCCGGAACACGAAGGTGCGTACCGGGGGCTGCGTGAGGAAGTCGCGGATCCGGAAGTTCGAGTTACCCGTTCCGTTCACCTCGGGGTCTGCACCCGTGTAATCGGTGAAGATGAGCAGGTTACGACCGGTCGCGGTGAACGTGGCCCGGCTGGCGCCGAACCGCGCCGCCCACTCCTCGGGCAGGAAGAAGGTCGCGCCGAGCTCCCGCAGGCGGGTGAACGACGCATCCTCGATGAACCCGTCTTCCGTCGACACGTCCGTGAAGGTCACGGCCAAGGCACGGGCCTGCTCTTCGAGCGACGCGCCGGTCTCGTAGAGGCCCTCGCAGATCGCGAACTGGCACCGGAAGGACTCGGTGAGGTTGTGCAGCTTGTGCCCGCCCCGGTAGTCCACCAGCGCATTCAGGCGGACCTTGTTCCAGAGCGTCACGGCGGTGTTGGCCGAGATGTCCCGCGTCGGGATGGCCGAACCGAGGTAGACCTCTTCCTCACCGATGGTGATCTCGCTGACGTCGATGATGCCGTCACCGTTGGCATCGTCGAAGGTGATCGGGAAGTCCCAGTACCCGGCCATCGGGTACCCCTCGGTGTACCACTGCTCACCCGTCTTGATCTCGGGGATCGGATCACCGTTGGGCAGGTTGCCCAGGTCCACCAGCTCGTTCTCGTTGGTGGCGAACTGGAGGCCCAGATCCCAGATCAGAGTCGGCGACTCGAGGATCCGGGTGTCGAGACCCAGCTCCCAACCGGAGTTCGTGACTTCACCGAGGTTGACGAAGCGATCGTCGCCCACACCACCCGACGGGGGCAGCGGCTGCTCGATGAGCAGGTCGGTGGTCGTCTTGTTGTAGTACGTCAAGTTGAACGTGGCGCGCTCGTTGAAGAGCCCGAGGTCGAAACCGAGCTCGATCTCCGACGACTGCTCCGGCTCGAGCTCCGGGTTACCGAGCTCACCGATGGTCACGCCGGCCACGTCCTGGCCGTCGACCGTCACGGCCGTCGCGTTGAAGAAGCGCAGCGCGTCGGTCGGGCCCGGCTGGGCACCCGAGGCACCCCACGCGGTCCGCACGCGGAACGACGACACCTGGTCGAAGTCCGGGAAGAACTCCTCTTCGGACACGACCCACGAAGCACCCAGCTTCGGGTAGACGATGGCGTCGAAGTCGGCACCGAATGCGCTGTTGTCGTCCAGACGGACGGCGGCGTTGATGAAGAGCCGGTCGTTGATCCCGAACTCCTGATCGACGAACACGCCCAGCGTCCGCGACTCGGTCGTGGTCTCGTTGACCGCGAACTCCGAGCTGGTGCAGGTCAGCGAGTTACAACCCGCCACCACGTCGGCGCCGAAGGCGTCCGCGCGGGTGAAGAGGTTGCTGAAGAACTGCGTACCCGCGGTCGTGCGCGACGTCAGCCAGTCGTACAGCTGGAAGTCGGCGGTGAACCCGACGTCGACGGTCACGTTGGTGATCCGCGCCGTGTTCACGGTGCGCTGTCCGAGGGGCCGCGTCGCACCGAAAAAGATCCGCTCCCGCGGCACGTTCTCGACGTCCGTCCGCGTCAACTGGTCGAGTCCGACCGTCGCCCGACCCGTCAGCCAGTCGATCGGCTGCCAGTCGAAGGCGCCCGATCCGGTGAAACGACGAACTTCCTGCTCGACGTTCTGGAAGTTCACCTCGCTCGGCAGGAAGAAGCCGTAGCCGTAGCTCGCATCCTCTGTGCCCTCGGTGCCTCCGAGCAGAGCGGAGGGGAGCAGCCCGAGCACGTTGTTGTCGTTGTTCGGCAGCTGCAGGTCCGAGGCCACGTAACCGGCGCGAGCGTTGAAGTTGAGCGACTCCGTGATCGACCCACCGAAGTTGGCCCGGAGGCTCAGGCGGTCGAGTGCGTTGGGCTCGGTGAGGGACTTGGGTAGATCGTCGAAGGCGTCTCCGAACTCTTCGCGGAGGTTAGCCTCGTCGAACTCGGGCAGGCCCAGAACGCCCGTCGAGGTCTCCCACTCACCCGACACGAAGTAGTTGAGCCGCTCGCTGCCGCCCGTGACGTTCACGCCGTACTGCTGGCGGTTCCCCGTCTTGAACGGCGTCGAGATGCTCTCCTCGAGGGGGTTCCAGATGTCGAGGCTCGACTGCGTGCATGCGCCCTGGCCGACCTCGAAAGCGAAACAGCCGTCCGGAGAGCCGTAGTTGGCCGGGTAGGTGTTGTTGTCCTGCACGATGCCGGTCTCGGCATACACGGCGAACGAGGCCGAGCCGAGCTGACCCTTCTTCGTGGTGATCCGGATCACGCCGTTGGCGGCGTCCGTGCCGTACAGCGTGGCGGCCGACGGGCCACGGACGATCTCGATCGACTCGATCTCTTCCGGGTTGAGGTCGTTCAGACGCGAGGGCACCTGACCCCCGACGCCGATCGAGCCCGAGTTGGCGCCGCTCTCGATGCGGATGCCGTCGACGAAGATGACCGGCTCGTTCGACAGCGAGATGGAGCTGGATCCACGAATCCGGATCCGCTGCCCCGTCCCGACCGCACCCGACGACCCGATGATCTGGACACCGGCGGTCTTTCCGACGAGCAGGTCGCTGACGGTCGTCACCTGCGACGACTCGACGATGGACGCAGCGTCGATCTGGGAAATCTTGTTGACGACCTGCCGAGCGCGCTGCTCACCGGTCGCCGTGATGACGATCTCGTCGAGCGAGATCGCCGAAGTCTCGAGGTCGACCGTGACCTCGGTGACCTGGCCGGCCGTAACCGTGATGTCGACGATCTGCTGTGCGTACCCGAGCACGACGACCCGGAGCTGCTGGGTACCGACGGGTACGCGGTTGAGAAGGAAGCGTCCGTTCGAGTTGCTCAGACCGCCCTGTTCGGTCGAGACGATCTGAACCTGCGCGGACGCGATTGGCTGAAGGGTCGCTGCATCGCGGACCTGCCCGGTGACGCTGCCGAAATCCTGCGCGGCGACGCCGAAGGGGACGGCCCAGAGCGCTGCAGCGAGGGCGAGAACTCGCCCGAAGCCCGTAGCACTGGATCGCATGGCGTTATCCTGACGGAAGTTTGGGGAAGCGACACCCGGAGTTCCCACTTCACGACCTCCCAACCCACGCGCTCACCCCCGATTCGCCCCCCCATGGTTGATGGAGAGGGGGCGGCGCGAATTGCTCCGGGCGGGACCTGTACATATACGACACAGGAAGGTTGCGCATTACCGCTCATTATATCAACCATCGGCGCGGAACGTTCTGAACATCGCCAAGAGCTATTGCCCCTTCTCCGCCTCCAGCAGGGCCCGCAGCTCGTGGTAGCACGCCTTCCACGGATGCGCTTTGTCCATGGGGTGTACAGGCTTTCCTTGACGTGACAGATACTCCCGCCAGCCCCCGTGGACCGGGTCGAGCACGCGGTCGCGAATGAACCGCCAGATCCGCTGCGGCGGAGGTGCCCACTCGGGGGGGCCCGCGCTCCGTGCCGAAAGCCGCGCGGCGCAGGTGAGGGCCTCGGCCTGGACCCACCCGATCTTCCGCCGATCGCGGCGCCACCGCGTCCGACCCACCTCCATGCCGCCGAATCGATTGTCCAACCCGCGCGCGTACGCGAGGCGAGCGACGCGTTCGAGGGCCGACGTCCCGTTCAGGCCGAGCACCGTACGGGCGTCGTCGACGAGGTGGAGGGCTTCGACGTCGTGTCCCCACGACCGAACCGAGTCGAGCGGACGACCGGAGACGTCGTAGTGGCGGACCAGCGCTCCACCCCCCTGCCCCACCACGTCCTCC
>JAHHMJ010000253.1 GCA_018678395.1 Gemmatimonadota bacterium
CATCTACAGCGGCAGCCACTCGATGCGGCCGTCCGGAGGCCGATCGGTCGGCAACCTTCTCGCCGCCCGCGAGAAGACGGACCCGTTTCCACCGGCTCGCGCCACCGACCGCGGGCCCCCGGAGGGCGGTGCGGATCGCAACGCCGTCCCCTTGTACCGCCTCGAGAACCAGCGCATCACGAAGCACATCGTCCAGAATCCCCCGCTGCGCACGTCGGCGCTTCGCTCGCTCGGGGCACACGGAAACGTGTTCGCGATCGAATCGTTCATCGACGAGATCGCGCACGAGCTCGGCGCCGATCCCTTCGAATACCGACTCCGGCATCTGGACGATTCCCGGGCCCGCGACGTGCTGAGTCGAGTTCGCGAGCTCGCCGCCGACGCACCGGCGGCGATGTCGGCGGGCCGCTCGGGTCGGGGACTGGCCTTCGCGCGGTACAAGAACTCGAGCGCCTACCTCGCCCTGGTCGTGGACGTCGACATCGACCCCGGCACCGGGCGTATCCGCGTGGTGCGCGCCCTCGCCGTAGCCGACGTCGGTCGGGTCGTCAATCCGGACGGCGTGCGCAACCAGATCGAGGGCGGGATCGTGCAGGCCACGAGCTGGACCCTGAGGGAGCAGGTCCGCTTCTCCGCCGGGGGTATCGAGTCGGCGGATTGGGCGACCTATCCGATCCTGGGCTTCCGAGACGCCCCCGAGATCGACGTCGTCCTGATCGACCGTCCCGACGAACCCTCGGTGGGCGTCGGCGAGGCGGCGCAGGGTCCGACCTCGGCAGCCATTGCCAACGCCGTCGCGGATGCGGTCGGAGTCCGTCTCCGGCATCTTCCCTTTACGCCCGCGCGGATGAACGCGGCCCTGCGAGCCTGATGCCGTCGGGATCCCGACCTGCCTTCGGGGTGCGCACCGCCCGCCGATACTCGGTCTTCGCACCGATGTCTTACGCGACCTCGAGGCTCTCCGTGAGCCGACCTACCCCGCTCCCTCGTCTCCGATGACCCCGACTCGACCGGACACCGCAGAGATCGAGGCGGAATCAGAGGCGCCCCCCATGGCGGGCGGAGCGGCGCGGGCGGCCGCGATCCAGGGCAAGACCATCGAGATCGTCACCCAGGCGCTCATGGTGACCCTGCTCCCGCGGCTGCTGGGGCCGGTGGAGTTCGGCCGTCTGATGGTCGCCGTCGCCGTGGTGACGCTGACGTCGGTGGCCATTTCTCTCGGTGCACCGGCCGCGTTCGCCCGCTTCGTGCCCGCCGAGCCTGCGGATCGTCGCCGCGGCCTGGCACGGGCGATGACCCGGCACCTGCTGGGGATCCGCGCTCTACAGCTCGCGTTGGCGGGCGGGCTGGCCGTGGCCCTCGTCCTGCTGCTCCCGGGGCGCTTCGCCGCCCCGGACGCCGGGTGGGTCGTGTCGGCGCTCGCGATCGACGTCGCCGCCGTCCTGGGCGCGCAGATCGCCCTCGGCCTCGGCCTCACCTGGGTGTGGAGCTTCCGCATCGCGATCAAGAACGCCGCACTCCTGTTGGCCGTACCGGCGCTCTATCTCCTCGCGGGACCCGCGGGACTGCTGGCCGGCATCGTGGTCTCGGCGGCGGCCGGCTTCGTCTTCACGGTGTGGACCAGCGGGCGGCTGCTGCGCGGAGCCCGCTCGAACGTCGCCATCCCCGAGGGGGCCTTTCGGTACGGGATCGTGGCCGGGCTCGCCGCGTTCGTCGGTCAGTTCACCTACCGCGGACCCGTCCTCGCCGCAGGGGTGGTCGCCGGGGCGAGCGATCAGACGGGGTTCGTGGCCTTGGCCAGCAGCATCGCCCTCGCCGTGATGCTGGCCGTCCGCGAACTCTTCACCGTCTCGCTTCCGGAGATGGTCGAGCACTGGGGCCAGGGGCCCGGCCGCGCCGAGCGCCTGACCCGCAGGATCGGGTGGTGGTCCATCGCGGTGCTGACCGCCGGGGCCCTCGCCGGAGTCGCCCTCATCCGGCCCCTCCTCCCCCTGATCGTGGGTGAGGACTTCCTCGCGGGACTCGATGTGATGGTCCCGGTCCTCGTGCTGCTGCCCCTTCTGCCGCTGCCGCTCCTCGGCTGGCAGGTGGCGGCCCTGCAGCTCAGACCCCACGTGGCGCTGGCGATCAATGCGGCGGGCGTGGTGGCGTTCATCGCGACCGCGGCCCTGCTGATCCCCGTGTGGGGAGGCGTGGGGGCCACGGCGGGCCTGGTGGCCGGGGTTTTGGTGTCTTCGGTGCTGAGCGCGTGGTACCTGCCCCGGGCGGTGTCCCCTGCCCTGCTCGGCGCGGGCGTGGTTGGGTCGGGCGCGATCGCCGGGCTCGCGGTTCTGGCCGGACTGACGGCATGACCGAGCCCACCCGCGACGTCGCAGGCCGGGACTCCCGGGCTTCGGAGACCGACTCCTTCGAGACGTCCCCGGAATACTGGGACTCCGTCGGCGCCGCGTGGCACGCGCGCCCGCAACGCGCCTGGCGCGTCGTGAGCGATCGCGTCAACGTCCGGCTGATCGACCGCTGGTTCGGGACGCGCGTCGAAGGCAAGGTCCTGAAGACCGACCTGTTCGACGAGGTGGTGGGCGGCGGACTCGCCGACCGGCTCGCCGCCTCGTTCGACCAGGTGGTGGGAATCGACATCTCGCCCGCGGTCGTCGAGGTCGTGCGGCAACGCCATCCGCATCTGCAGGCCGAGGTCGCCGACGTCCGCGAACTGCCCTTCGCCGACGGGAGCTTCTCGGCCGTGGTCTCCAACTCCACCCTGGACCACTTCGACCGCACGGACGACATCGAGAGGGCGCTCGGCGAACTCCATCGCGTCCTGGCTCCGGGCGGCCGGCTGCTGGTCACCTTCGACAACCCCGGCAATCCGATCGTGGGCCTTAGAAACACGCTCCCCCGCAAGGTGCTGGCGGCGAGTCGCATGGTCCCCTACGCGGTCGGTGCAACGCTCGATCGGTCCGGGCTCGACCGGACCCTGGACCGGCTCGGGTTCGACATCGTGGCGCTCTCCGCCTGTTGGCACTCGCCGCGGTTCCTCGTGGTGCTGGGCGGTCATGGCATCGACCGCCTGGGCTGGCCCTGGCTGCGCCGCGCCTACACGCGGGCCTGGAGCTGGTTCGAGGTCCTCGAGCGGCTGCCGACCCGATTCCTCACCGGCCACTTCGTCGTGGCTCTCGCCGAGAAGCGGCCATGATGATCCGCACTCGTCTCGGCGAGGCGGCCGCCGCCGCGCGTTTTCTCTCGGGTCTCCGCCCCTTCCTCGGCCGGCGCGTCGACCCGGACACCGCGCGAGAGCGCCTGCGGGCCAGCATGGCGCGACGGGAGCAGGCTTTCGCCTTGCTGCTGCGACGGGGCGTCTTCGAGCGGGAGCACGGTCCGTGGCGCGCGCTGTTCGCCTGGGCCGGCATCGACTTCGACGACGTCCGGAAGCTCCTCGCCGCGCACGGGCTCGAGGGGACGCTCGAGCGGCTGCACGATGCGGGCGTCTTCCTGTCGCTGGAGGAGTTCAAGGGGCTGCGTCCGATCGAACGGCCGGGCTTCAGCCTGCCCGTCTCCGCCGAGGACTTCGACAACCCGCTGAGCGCGCGCCAGTACGAAGCCCGCACCGGGGGCTCGTCGGGTGCGTCGCGGCGGGTCATGGCCGGGCTCGACCTGCTGGAACACGAGTGCGCGTACCACGCGCTCTTCTACGCTGCCCACGGGGCCGCGGACCGACCGCTGGGTCTGTGGCTGCCCGCGCCCCCCGGCGCCGTGGGGATCAAGAACGCGCTCATGCGCTCCAAGCTGGGCCAGAGGGTGGATGCGTGGTTCTCCCAGAGTCGCGTGGACGACGCACCGTTTCGCCACCGCCTCTTCGCCGACGCCACCTTCCGGGTGGCGGGGTTAGCCGGGGCCGCGCTCCCTCGCCCCTCTTACGTTCCGGCCTCCGAGGCCGGCCGCATCGCGGCCTGGCTGGCGGAGTGGTGCGCCCGGGGTCGAGCCCCCGTATTCCTCAGCACGCCCAGCGCTGCGGTCCGGACGTGCGCCGCGGCCGAGGCGTCGGGCCTCGACGTGGCCGGCACCCTGTTCGTGCTCGTCGGCGAGCCCTTCACCGCCGGCAAGAAGCGGGCAATCGAGGCGGCGGGCTGCGAGGCGGCGACCCACTACGCCATGGTCGAGGCCGGCATGATCGGGCTGGCCTGCCGCAATGGAGCCGCACCCGACGACGTCCATCTCGTGCGCGACAAGATCGCCACGATCCAGAAGCCGCGAACCGCACCGGGGGGACAGTCCCTTCCCGCCCTGCTGCACACCACCCTGCTCACCAGCACCCCCAAGCTCATGTTCAACGTCGAGAGCGGGGACTACGGTGTCGTGGAGGAGCGGGATTGCGGCTGTGGCGTGCTCCCCGCCGAATTCGGGCGCCATCTCCACACGATCCGCAGCTACGAGAAGCTCACCAGCGAGGGCATGCACTTCATGGGCCCCGACCTGCTGACCCTGCTCGAACAGACCCTGCCGGGCCGATTCGGCGGCTACCCCACCGACTACCAGCTGGTCGAGGCGGAGCGGGAGGGGCTGCCGGTAGTCCGGCTGCTGGTCAGTCCGTCCGTGGGCGATGTGGACGACCGCGAGGTGGTCGAGACCACCCTGTCGTTTCTCCGGTCCCGGGGGATCGGCCCGACCCTCATGGCCGAAGTCTGGGAGAACGGCAGTACGCTCGAGGTCGTCCGGGCGCAGCCCCACGTGACCGGGGCCGGCAAGATCCAACCGTTGCAGAGAGAGGTCTGAGAGTGCTCGCCATCTTCCAGTTCGACTCCGCCGCGTTGCCCCTCCTCGAGGAGATGCTCGACGACGGTCGACTTCCCACCCTCGCCGCGCTGCGGGCGCGGGGCCGCTGGGACACCATCGACGCGAAGGCCACGTTCCTGCAGTCGTCCACGTACATGACGCTCTGCACCGGCGTGGACGTGCGGAACCACGGGATCTACTCGGCGGTGCCGTGGTCGGCGTCGGACCAGCGCCCACGCTTCATGTACACCTACCCGCACCCGCCGACCATCTGGGAGCGCCTGACCGCCGCGGGCCGCCGCTCGCTGATCGTCGACCCCATCCTGGCCTGGTGGCCGTCGACCATGGAGGGGGTGTTCCTGAGCGGCTGGCAGTTCGAGGACCGGATGGTCTCCAGGGGACTGTCCCTGCCCGGAGGCATGCGCCGGGATCTCGGCCGACGACACGGGCGACCGCCCCGACTCGACGACGTCTACGGCACCCGGCAGGTCTCGGACCTGCTGCGGTGGCGCGAGCGCCTGGTCGCCGCGCCCGACCGGGTGGCCGACGCGACCCTGGACCTGCTGGGTCGTGAGGACTTCGATCTGATCTGGCTGAACTTCGGATGCGCGCACAAAGCCGGCCATCACTTCTGGGACCCGCTGGCCGTCACGGAAGGCGACGTCAGCGAGGACGACCAGCGCACCCTGCGGTCCGGGCTCACGGCCGTCTACGAGGCGGTGGACGCCGCCATGGGACGCGTCCTCGAGGCGCTGCCCGACTCGGCCGACATCATGGTCTTCTCGCCCACGGGCATGGCCGCCAATGTGAGCCGCGCCGACCTGCTCCCCGGCATGCTCGAGGCCGTGATCTCCGGACCCGGCGGCGCCGCGCGGACGACGGCGGCCCAGCGCTCGCCCATCTGGACCCTGCGCTCGACCCTGCCGATTTCGTGGCGCCAGGCCATCGCCCGTACGCTGCCCGACCGCATGGTCGCGGACCTCGCCACGCGCATGTACCACAGCAAGGATTGGGGCCAGACCCGTATCACCACCGTCCCCGGTGAAAACAAGGGGTACCTGCGGGTGAATCTGAAGGGACGCGAGCGCGAGGGAATCGTGGATCCGTCCGAGGTCGATGCACTCGTCGCGCAGGTGCGCGAGGGACTCCTGTCGTTCACCGACCCCGACGGCTCCCCCTCGATCGCGAAAGTCGAGCACATGCCCGAGATGACCGACGAAGGATCGCACGTGGATCAGCTGCCCGATCTCGTCGTCTACTGGGGAGACCGTCCCCCGGATCGTCAGCTGACCCACGTCCAGTCCGAGGTCCACGGTCGGGTCGACCGCCGGGGCGTCGGCAGCGGACGCTCGGGCAATCACGTCGACGACGCCTGGGTCGTGCGTGTGACGGGCCCCTCGCGCATGTCGGAACTCGACCGACCGCTGCGCATCACCGACATCGGAGCCACCGCCTGCGGCCTGTTGGGCGCGGACATGAGCGGCCTCACCGGAAGCCCCCTCCTGGAGTCCCCCTGATGGAAGCGACGTCCCACCCCTCCCGCGCACAGCCCGAGCAGCGGAAGCTGCGGCACTGGCGAGAATTCGCCGCGTGGTTTCTCTGGCACGCCCATCCGGCCCGCCCGGGGCCGCAGTACAAGCGGCTGAAGGAGAGCCAGTGGTGGCCCCGAGAGCGGATCGAAGAGCAGCAGGTCGAGGGCCTGCGGCGCATCGTCGAGGTGGCCCGGCAGGTGCCCTTCTATCGCGATCGCTTCGCGGCGGCAGGGGTCGACGCCGAGGCCCTCCGGACCGTCGACGACGTCCGCACGCTCCCGATTCTCGAACGCACCGACCTCGGGAGCCTGGGGGTCGAGGGCATCAAGGTGCCGGGGAGCTGGGGCATGCAGGCGTCCACCTCCGGATCCACCGGCTCGCCCGTGCGGTTCCTGTGGCCGCTGGAGCAGATGCGCTGGCTCGACGCCGGTGAAGCGCGGGCGCGCGCCTGGATGGGATCGGACGTGGGCACCCGCCGCCTCGAGGTGCGCTGTCGTCCCGTCGGGAAGGCTCAGGAGGTCAGCGCGATGCTCCTCAATACCGCCG
>JAHHMJ010000587.1 GCA_018678395.1 Gemmatimonadota bacterium
GCTCCAGCTCCTGGATGTGGATCGAGGTGAAGACGTCGTCCTTCACCAGCTTCTCGCTGATGACGATGGCGTCCTCGAAGTTGTGCCCGTACCAGGGCATGAAGGCCACCAGCACGTTCCGGCCGAGGGCGAGCTCACCGTTGTCGGTGCTGGGCCCGTCGGCGATGATGTCGCCCGGCTGGACCTCCTGGCCGTGGCGCACCAGCGGTCGCTGGTTGATGGCCGTGTCCTGGTTGGTCCGCCAGAACTTCTTCAGGCGGTACCGATCGAACTGCGCCAGCTTCGCCAGCGGCTGATCCGACCCCGACACGCCCGCGGACGCGCCCGTGTCGATGACGATCTCGTCGGCGGTGACGTGCACCACCTCTCCGCCGCGGCGGGCCGTGATCACGGCACCGGAGTCCCGCGCCACCTTGAACTCCAGACCCGTTCCCACGAGCGGAGAGTCGGTGTAGAGCAGCGGAACCGCCTGGCGCTGCATGTTCGAGCCCATGAGCGCGCGGTTGGCGTCGTCGTGCTCGAGGAACGGGATCATCGCGGCGGCGACCGAGACCATCTGGTCCGGAGCCACGTCCATGAAGTCGATGTCCTCGGCCTTGAGGAGCGGGAAGTCTCCCCGCTCACGGCAGAGGACGAACTCGTTCACGAAGTCGCCCTTCTCGTCGAGCGGCGCGTTCGCCTGAGCGATGCGCACCTCTTCCTCTTCGTTCGCGCTCAGCCACTCGATCTGATCGGAGACCTTGCCGTCGATGACCTTCCGGTAGGGGGTCTCGACGAACCCGAGCTCGTTGATCCGCCCGTAGGTGGTCAGCGAGGTGATGAGCCCGATGTTCGGACCCTCGGGGGTCTCGATCGGGCACATGCGACCGTAGTGCGAATAGTGCACGTCGCGCACTTCGAAGCCCGCGCGCTCACGGGTGAGACCGCCCGGCCCGAGCGCCGAAAGACGACGCTTGTGCGTCATCTCGGCGAGGGGGTTGGTCTGGTCCATGAACTGCGAGAGCTGACTCGATCCGAAGAACGCCTGGATCACCGCCGACACCGTACGGGCGTTGACGAGATCGTCGATGTTGATCTTCTCGGGATCGGTGTTGATCGACATGCGCTCCTTCACGAGGCGCGCCATGCGCGAGAGACCGACCGAGAACTGGTTGGCGATGAGCTCGCCGACCGTGCGGACCCGGCGATTCCCGAGGTGATCGATGTCGTCCACGAACCCGCGCCCCTCGGACAGCTCGATGAGGTAGCGCAGGATGGCGATGAAGTCGTCCTTGGTCAGAACCGTCTCGGTCCGCGGGACCTCGACGCCGAGCCGCTGGTTGATCTTGTAGCGGCCCACCCGACCCAGGTCGTACCGCTTCGGGTTGAAGAAGACCCGGTCCAGGGCGGCACGGGCCGTCTCCATGTTCGGAGCGTCGCCCGGGCGCAGAAGCGAGTAGATGGCGTGGAGCGCCTCCTCCTCGCTGTTCGTGGGGTCCTTCTTCAGGGTGTTCTTGACGATCGGCGATTCGCCGCGACCCGTATCGTTCTCGCTGATGTAGACCTGGATCGACTTGATTTCGGCGCGATCGAGACGCTCCAGGACGGTCTCGTCGATTTCCGACGACTCCTCGACCACGACCTCACCGGTCTCCGGGTCGACGATGTCCTCGGCCAGAACGGACCCCAGGATGTCCCGACGGCCCTGCTTGTCCTCGGTCGTGACGTCGGCGTCGCCAACCGAGAAGAACAGGCGGTACACGTCCGCATCGGTTCCGTAGCCGAACGCGCGCAGGAGCGCCGTGGCCGGGAACTTCTTCTTCTTGTCGATGTGGACGTAGCAGATGTCGTTGATGTCGATAGTGAACTCGACCCACGACCCGCGGAAGGGGATGATCCGGGAGCTGTAGAGCTTGGATCCGTTGGGATGGATGTTCTCTTCGAACACCACGCCGGGAGAGCGGTGCAGCTGGCTCACCACGACCCGCTCGGCCCCGTTGATGATGAACGTCCCGAGCTCGGTCAGAAGCGGCAGGTCACCGAGGTAGACCTCCTTCTCGATGATGTCGCGGGGACGACGCTCCTCGTCCTCGAGCTCCTCCCAGACGATGAGCCGGAGCAGCGCCTTGAGCGGCGCCGCGTAGGTCATGTCGCGCTCGATGCACTCCTCGACCGAGTACTTCGGCTCGCCGAGCGAGGCCGAGACGTACTCGAGCGTGAAGTTCTCGTTCACGTCGGAGATGGGGAAGATCTCCCCGAAAACACGATCCAGCCCGAAGTCCCAGAGATCCTCCGGGGCCACGTCGGTCTCGATCAGCTGCTCGAACGAGCGCAGCTGGACGTCCAACAGGTTCGGCATCGGCATCACGGGCTTCAGCTTCGCGAAGCTGACCACAGCCCGACCATCGTTCCGAATATCCAACGGGATTCCCCCTTTGGCCGAAGTCGACGGAGCGGGGGTCCGTGACCTCGAACATGTCATGTGCAACAACCGTCAAGCGCCGAAATCCCCGAACCGTCGGGCCGCTCGTTCGAGCGCCCCCACGGCGGGGACCCACGCGGGCCGAACGCACCGTCGCGTCCGGTACTGTGTCCTGCGAAGGCCCGACCGCCGGACCCTCGGCCGGACCGGTTTCCCGGCCCGACCGAAGGGCGGTCGTCCTCTTACTTCAGGGCGACGGTGGCGCCCTGCTCCTCCAGCTTCGCCTTCATGGCCTCGGCGTCCTCCTTCGAGGCCGCCTCCTTCAGGGTGGTCGGCGCGTTGTCGACCGCCTCCTTGGCCTCCTTCAGACCCAGGCCGGTGATCTCGCGGACCGCCTTGATGACCTGGATCTTCTTGTCGCCGATTCCCTCGAGAACGACGTCGAACTCGTCCTTCTCGGCCTCGGCTTCGGCTCCGGCGCCGGCCGCTGCGACCGCCACCGGGGCGGCCATGGCCTGGACGTTGAACTTGTCCTTGAAGGCGTCGACGAACTCCGACAGCTCGAGGACGGTCATGTTCCCGATGGTGTCCAGCAGCTCTTCGTGATTGGTCGCCATTTGATCGTACTCCTCGTTGTCTTGCCCGGCTCTCGGCCGGCTTATGGGTTGAATTCCGAGATTACCGGACTACTACTCGCCGGCTTCCTGCTTCTTGGCCTTGTACGCATCCAGGAGGCCGGCCATCTCCTGAAGCTTGCCCTCGAGCGCGCCGGCGAGGGCGGCGAGGGGCGCCTGCATGGCACCGGCCAACTCGGCCAGGAGCTGCTCCTTCGGAGGCAGCTTGGCGAGACGGTCGATCTGCGCCGCGTCGAGGACCTTGTTCTCGAGCACGCCCAGCTTGAAGACCGGGCGATCGCCGTGATCCTTCGCGAACTCCGTCAGGGCCTTGGCGGGCGTCACCGCGTCCTCGAATCCGAACACGACGCCCGTGGGGCCCTGGAGGGCATCCGACAGATCGGGCATGTCCGTCTGCTCGAGCGCGAGGCGCACCAGCCGGTTCTTCGCCACGACGTACTCGGCCCCGCTCTCGCGGAGCTTCTGCCGCAGCGCGGTCATGGACTTCACGTCCAGCCCGGTGAAGTCCGTCAGGTACATGACCAGGGAGCCGGTGGCGCGCTCACGGAACTCCGCGACGAATGCTTCCTTGTCGCTACGCTTCATGAGCCACCTCGGCGGTACAGGTTGGGATCGATCGGGACCCCGGGTCCCATGGTGCTCGAGACCGTGACGCTCCGAACGTACGTGCCCTTGGCGGCAGAGGGCCGCGCGCGCACGATCTGATCCATGAAGGCCGAGAGGTTCTCGTCGAGCTGGTCCTGCTCGAACGAGACCCGACCGATGGGCGCGTGCACGTTTCCGGTCTTGTCGACGCGGAACTCGATCTTACCCGCCTTGATCTCGCTCACGGCCTTGCCGACATCGAACGTCACCGTACCGGCCTTGGGCGTGGGCATCAGCCCTCGCGGCCCCAGGATCCGGCCGAGCGGCCCCACCTTTCCCATCACGTCGGGGGTGGCCACCATGACGTCGAAGTCGAGCCAGCCCTGCTGGATCTGCTCGACGAACTCGAGGCCCACGTAGTCGGCCCCGGCCTCCCTGGCTTCCTTCTCCTTCTCACCCTGCGCCGCTACGAGGACCCGCACCTGCTTGCCCGTCCCGTGCGGGAGCACCACGGTGCCCCGTACGATCTGGTCTGCCTTGCGCGGATCGACGCTGAGACGGGTCGCCACTTCGACGGTTTCGTCGAAGCGAGCGTACGACATCTCCTTGACCAACTGCAGCGCCTGAGAGGGTTCGAAGGTCACTCCGGCCGGGATCGCAATCCGGGCCTGGCGATACTTCTTCCCGTGTTTCGGCATAACTCTCCAAGCCGTCTCGTCTCATCCTCCCACCGGTGGCGGCTCGGCACACGGTGGTTCGTCGGACCGCTCACCCACTCCGGAAACCCGGAGCCGGGAGCGCGAAACGGGCGGGACCCCCGCCCGTACGGGTCTCGGCCTAGGCCTCGACCACGACTCCCATGGAGCGGGCCGTACCGGCGATCTGCCGCATCGCCTGCTCCACGTCGGTCGTGTTCAAGTCCGGCATCTTGGTCTCGGCGATCTCACGGAGCTGCGCCTGCGAGATGGTCGCGACCTTGTCGGTGTTCGGAACCCCGGAGCCCTTCGGGAGGTTCAGCGCCCGCTTGATGAGCACCGCGGCCGGGGGCGTCTTGGTGATGAAGGTGAACGACCGATCGGCGTAGACGGTGATTTCCACAGGGATGGTGATGCCCTGCTTGTCCTGCGTCTTCGCGTTGAACTGCTTGCAGAACTCCATGATGTTCACGCCGTGCTGACCCAGTGCGGGTCCGACGGGCGGGGCCGGGTTGGCCTGCCCCCCGGGGACGTGAAGCTTGATGAAGCCAGTGACCTTCTTCGCCATGTCTCGGTTCCTTCAGTCGTGGTCCAGAGCCGACGCGCCGCTCGCGCGTCCCCTCAGAAGCCCTTCAGCTGCGTGTAGTCGAGCTCGACCGAGGTCGGGCGTCCGAAGAGGGACACCTCGACCTTCACCTTGCCCTTGTCGTGGAAGACCTCCTGCACCGTTCCCGAGAAATCGGAGAACGGCCCCTGAATCACCTCGACCACCTGGCCGACGTGGAAGGGTATGTCTTCCTTCTCGCCCTCGTCCTTTCCGGGCTCCTCCACCCCCAGGATCTTGTTGATCTCCTCCTCGCGCAGCGGCTGCGGATCCCTGCCGCTCCCGACGAATTTGATCACGCCCTGGATGTGGTTGATGATGTGCTGCGTGCGCTCGTTCAGAAGCATGTGGACGAGCACGTAGCCCGGGTACAGACGTCGCGTCACCGTGACGCGCTTGCCGTTCCGGACCTCCATGACCTCCTGGGTCGGCACCAGACACTCGACGATCTCGCGATCCTCGCCCTCCGGCTCCTCTTCGATCTTCCGATCGATGAGACGCTTGACCTTGTTCTCGTGCCCGGAGTAGGACTGGATCGCGTACCAGCGCTTGGAATCGGACATCAGGCCCCGAAGATCCCCATGACTGCGTCGAGGACCAGACGTACCACGCCGTCCATCGCCCAGATCATGGCTGAGATGAGGGCGCAGAAGATGATCACGACGATGGTCGCGCTCTTCAGCTGCTCGTAATCGGGCCAGGTGACCTTCTGGAGTTCTTCCCACGACTCCTCGACGAACGTCCGACCCTCCCGGATCTTCTCGATGGCCATGGGTTCTACTTCGTCTCCTTGTGCGCCGTGTGCGTCCGGCAGCGGGGGCAGTACTTCGAGTACTCCACGCGCTCGGGATGCAGGCGCTTGTTCTTGGTCGTCGAGTAGTTACGCTCCTCGCACGTCTGGCATGCGAGGGTGACCTTGTCGCGGGGCATGGGAACCGCCTCGATTCCTGAGGGACCTGATGCTTACTCGATGATCTCGGTAACGACGCCGGCACCGACCGTGCGGCCGCCCTCGCGAATCGCGAAGCGCAGCTCGGTGTCCATGGCGATGGGCGTGATCAGCTCCACCTCCATCTGCACGTTGTCGCCCGGCATCACCATCTCCACTCCGTCCGGAAGCTGACACGCTCCCGTCACGTCCG
>JAHHMJ010000422.1 GCA_018678395.1 Gemmatimonadota bacterium
CCGCAGGACTCTCGGCCTCCGGGCCGCGCACGAACAACGCCATCTGATCGTCGGCGGGCGCCGGTCCGGCCGTCGAGGCACGCGCGGATTCGCGGGGATGGTCCGCTGGGGCCGACACGGGCTCCGAACGCCCCAGGGGCGCGGAGCTGACCGCGCCGGACAGGGCCGCCCGCACCGCAGCCTCCACCGCCTCTTCGATCGCCGCCCGGTCGCGGAAGCGCACCTCCGCCTTGGCCGGATGAACATTGACGTCCACCGTTCCGCGAGGGACCTCCAGGTTCAGAAAGACCCACGGCCGGACGCCGGCGGGAATCGTCGTCCGGTATCCGCGTTCCGCGGCGCGGAGGAGTGCCGGTTCGCGAAAGGGGCGTCCGTCGACGAAGAGGTGTGCGCGGCGCGTCCCGGGCCGTGCGGCGTCGGGCCGTTGGATCCACCCGCGCACGACCGTTCCGCCCAGAGGGAGATAGGTCGGGATCAGGGTCGCGGCCGCTTCGTCGCCCCACACCGACCCGACGCGGGCCCGCATGTCCTCGGCCGCGGGGACGTCGAGGAGAGTCCGGTCACCGGAGTGGAGAATCACCGTGACC
Source organism: Gemmatimonadota bacterium (assembly GCA_018678395.1). GTDB lineage: Bacteria > Gemmatimonadota > Gemmatimonadetes > Longimicrobiales > Gaopeijiaceae > Gaopeijia. The sequence goes on from JAHHMJ010000422.1 coordinate 588, forward strand.
TCGGGATGCGCAAGCGCGAGGGTAGCCAGGGCCTCGGAGATCGCGCGGGCCTCGGCGCCGGCGGACTTGAGGAACCGACTGCGGGCGGGCGCGTTGAAGAAGAGGTTCTGCACCTCGATCGTCGTCCCGTGCCGCCTCGCCGCATCGGAGACCTCGAGGATGCGGCCACCGTGGACGCGGATTGCCGTCCCCACGTCCTCGCCCCGAGCGCAGGTCTCGAGCCGCATGCGAGCAACGGCGGCAATGCTCGGAAGGGCCTCCCCTCGGAAGCCGAAGCTGCGAATGCCCCGCAGGTCGTCGGCCGCCCGGATCTTGCTCGTCGCGTGACGGTCGAGCGAGAGAATCGCGTCCGCTCGTGCCATCCCGTGTCCGTCGTCGGCGACACGAATCCGGCGCTTCCCTCCCGACTCGATGTGGACCTCGATCCGCCGGGCGCCCGCGTCCAAGGAGTTCTCGACCAGCTCCTTGACCACGGACGCCGGGCGCTCGACGACCTCGCCGGCGGCGATCTGGTTGGCGACCGCGTCCGGAAGGACCTCGATGCGGCGGGTCACGACGAGGCCCCCTCCGCGGGCAACCCGTAGAATCGGGCTGCGTTCCTCGCGGTGATCTCGGCGACCTCGTCGACGCTCCGGTCGAGGATCCGGGCCACCACGGCCGCCGTGTGCGCCACGTACGCGGGCTCGTTCCGTCGCCCTCGCCGAGGGACGGGCGCCAGGTAGGGTGCGTCGGTCTCGATCAGCAGGCGATCGAGAGGCACCCGCAGGATCTGCTCCGCGCCCTCGAACCGACGGAAGGTCACGATCCCGCTGAACGAGACGTACCAGCCGGCGGCGAGTGCGTCGTCCATGAGGGCGTCGCCACCGGTGAAGCAGTGCAGGACACCCGAGACCTCGCCGGCCGCTCCGGCCAGCTCGGCCCGCATCGCCTCGTCGGCGTCGCGACAGTGGACCACGAGGGGAAGCCCGGTCTCGCCCGCCATGGCGACCTGCCGGCGGAAGGCGTCGAGCTGCTCGTCGCGCGGCGAGAAGTCGTAGTGGAAGTCGAGGCCGCATTCACCCACGGCCACCACGCGCTCACGGTCGAGCAGCGCCCGAATGCGGCGCCAGCCCTCTGCGTCGGCGGTCTCGGCCTCGTGCGGGTGGAGCCCGGCGGTCGACCAGATCCACGGAGTGCGCTCGGCGATCGCGAGCGCCTGTTCGGCGTCTGCGGGAGTGGACCCGATGCAGACCGCCCTCCCTACACCCGCCTCCACCGCCCGCTGCAGGACGGCGTCCCGATCGTCGTCGAACGCCTCGGCCGTGAGGTGGCAGTGGCTGTCGAAGAGCATTCCGGGTGGAGCGGCCTCCGTACCGCGCGTCAGACCGAAGCCGGCCGGGGACGCCGCTTCTTGCGCTGCTTGTCCTTGTCTCCGCCCTCACCCATGCGCTTGCGGATCTCCACCAGCGCCGGCGACGCCACGAAGATCGACGAGTAGGTCCCGATCAGGACTCCGAGAATCAGCACTCCCGAGAAGTCCCGGATCACCGCGGGCCCGACCAGAAGGAGCGCTCCCAGCACGGCGAGAGTCGTCCCCGACGTGAGCACCGTCCGCGGCAGGGTCTCGTTGATCGAACGGTCGATCAGCTCGATCTGATCGAGCTTGCGAGCGCCCTTCATCGCCATGTTCTCCCGGATGCGGTCGAACACCACGATGGTGTCGTTGAGCGAGTACCCGACGATCGTGAGGATGGCGGCGACCGTGGGCAGCATGATCTCGATTCGGAATACCGCGAGGAAGCCGAGCGTGATCAGGATGTCGTGCATCGTCGCGATCACGGCGGCCATGCCGAAGCGCAGCTCGAAGCGGATCGCCAGGTAGATCAGCGTCAGCACGAACGAGAACAGAATGGCGAAGAGCGCCTTCTGCTGGAGCTCGGCGCCGATCTTCGGCCCCACCAGCTCGGTGCGGGAAATGTCGAACGAGCCCGCGCCGAAAGCGGTCTCCAGCTGGGCCTCGATGGTGGTGCGCACGGCATCGACCGAAGCACCCTCGTCGAGCGGCGCGCGGATGACGTACTCATTCTCTCCGGAGAAGCGGGTCACCTCGGGGCCGGATGCACCTCCGAGGGCGTCTCGCACCGCCCCGACCCCATAGTCTTCTTCGAAGTGGACCTGCACCAGCGACCCGCCGGTGAAGTCGACCCCGTAGTCCAACCACGAGCCGAGGGTCGCCACGTTGACGATCATGGCTCCGATGCCGAGCGCGATCGCAATGGACGACACGACGTACGCCGCACGGCGCTTGTCGATGAATTTGTAGTGGGCGTCGCCGAAGATGCGCATGGGCTCAGATGCTGATGGGGTCGGAAGCCTTCTTTCCCTGCAGGTAGAGCAGGAAGAAGGTCCGGGTGACGTAGATCGCCGAGAAGAACGAAGCGACGATCCCGATCGAGAGCGTGACCGCGAATCCGCGGACGGGTCCGGTGCCGAACTGGAAGAGGATCAGCGCCGTGATGAGCGTCGTCACGTTGGCGTCGACGATCGCGGAGAGCGCGTGGCCGAAGCCCTCGTCGACCGCGGTGCGGGTCGCCCGCCCCGCTGCCAACTCCTCTCGAATGCGCTCGAAGATGAGCACGTTGGCGTCCACCGCCATTCCCACCGAGAGAATGAGTCCCGCGATGCCCGGCAGCGTGAGGGTAGCGCCGATACCGGCCATCCCGCCCATCACGAGGATCAGGTAGATCGTGAGGGCCACGATCGACAGCATGCCCGCGACCCGGTAGTACCCGATCATGATGAACAGCACGAGAATCACGCCGACGATTCCGGCGATTTCGCCCTGATCGATGGAATCCTGCCCGAGCGACGGTCCGACGGTGCGCTCCTCCATGATCCGCAGTGGCGTCGTCAGAGCACCCGCGCGAAGAACGAGGGCCAGGTCCCTGGCCTCTTCCAGCGGGGCCCCAGCCATTTCGATCTGGCCCGACGCCCCGATCCGATCGCGGATGATCGGCGCGCTCATGACCTCGCCGTCGAGCACGATCGCGAGATACTCGTTGACGTTCGCGCCCGTGAACCGCGAGAAGAGCCGTCCGCCAGCGCGATTGAACTGGAAGTTCACGATCGCCTGGTTGAACTGCGGATCACGCTGGGCCTGGGCGTCCTCGAGGTATTCCCCCGACATGAAGGCCTCTTCGACGAGAACGTACAGCCTGCGGTACGTGCGCGCGGCCAGGCCGAGCGGCTCGTTGCCCCACTGAAGCGAGATGTTGCGGGGCAGCGCGGCCTGAGCGGCCGGTGTGCTCAGGAAGAGGCGTGCCGTGGGCACGTCCTCCTCGTCGACCAGATACGTGCCGGGGGAGTCTCCGGCCCGCAGCAGCGACGAGAACGGCCGGAGGTTGAGCTCCGGCTCGGCGGTTTCCTGCTCCGCCTCGTCCGTCGCGGCCGCGGAATCCTGTGCGGCATCCGCGGACGCCGAGTCCGCAGCGGCATCCGTCGAATCCGAGCCGAACATCTCCTCGAGCAGATCGCCCGTCGGAGCCTCGATGTCGCGCCCGAGCGCCCGGATCGAGTCCACCCCGAGCGACGAGACGAGCGCGCGATCGATGCGAGCGAGACCGGCCTGACTCATGCCGTCGATGTCGACGAGCTTGAACTCGAGGAAGGCGGCCTGCTGGATGATGTCGCGGGCGCGATCCGTGTCCGAGATCCCGGCCAACTCGACGATGATCCGCTCCGATCCCGACTTCTGGATCAGGGGCTCCTCGACCCCGAACTCGTCGATCCGAGTACGGAGCACCTGCTCCGCCTGGTCGATCCCGGCAGCGCGCGCTTCGGGAGTGAGGGTGCCGAGCGAGTCGTCGACCTCGAGCACCAGGTGCATACCGCCCTGGAGGTCGAGGCCGAGCTTGATGGGTGAGCCCGTATCACGGTAGTTGCCATACAGCTGCCACATCGCTCCGAGGGCGATGACGAGCACCGTGATGAGGCGCCCCCGCACCGATTTGAACATGATCGGCCGTGGTTCGTGGAGAAGAGTCCGAGAACACGCAACAGCCTGCAAAGCTGTCGACGAGTCGTGGGGGTGTCAATTCGGGTACCCGACCCGTCACAACGGGATCCGGGAAGAAGTCGGTTCCGGGGTCCCCGGTCAGAGGTAGGCGGCCCTCTGTTTGGCGCGCTTCTCGCGATACATCGCCGCGTCGGCCTGCGCGAGCAGGTCGTCGAGGCTGACCTCGGCGTCACCGACCGCTCGGGCCACGCCGACCGAGGCCGCCAGCTGGAAGGGCGCATCCTCGGACGAATTGTGGACCGAGACCCCCTCGCGCAGCCTCTGTGCCAGCCATTCGGCCGGCTCGCCGGAGGTCTCCAGGGCCAGGACCGCGAACTCGTCCCCGCCCAGTCGGGCGACGATGTCCGAGCGCCGGAATGTGCTGCGCAGGATCTTCGCTACGCGACGGAGGGCCTGG
>JAHHMJ010000268.1 GCA_018678395.1 Gemmatimonadota bacterium
CGATGGCGGCCCGCGGACCGCCCCGGCATGATGCAGCCACGCCGGTCGAAGCGCGACCGCCCCCTCGACGCCGGGAGTCCCCATGTCCAACGCCGTTTCGTGGAACCTGCAGGTCGCCATCCGCGAAGGCCACCTCGACGACTTCCGCGCCCTGATGGAAGAGATGGTCGCGGCGACCCGTCAGGAAGAGGGCATGCGCGCCTACGAATGGTACATCGACGACGACGGTACGGCCTGCCACCTCTACGAACGCTACGTGGATTCGGCCGCGACCATGATCCACCTCGGCAACTTCGGCGCGAACTTCGCCGAGCGGTTCATGACGTGTGTCGAGCCGACCGCGTTCCACGTGTACGGCGCACCGAGCGCCGAAGTCCGCGGGGCGCTCGACGGCTTCGGTGCCCAGTATCTCGGCTGGTTCGGCGGAGAAGAGGTGCGGGGCTGACGCCGTCGTCCGTTCAGACTCCGACGGGCTCGAGGCACACCTGGCCTGGTCGCGCGGGGATATCGAGGTGGGTCGGGACGCCCTCCACGAGGGTTGCGCAGAGCCACCGGCGCGGGAAGGTTGGATGGACGGAAAGAGAGCCGGCTGTTCCCCTCCCGTCCCTCCCATCCCTCCCGCCTTCGACTCTCCCCCAGGGACTCGTCGACGCAGGGAGGACTCATGGGCATCCTTCGGCCGATCCGGCCCGGTTCGAGGCTCGTCACCGTCCGGCCGCCGCCGTGCTCCGCGGGATGGTTTTCCGTGGTCGTCCTCGCCACCGGCCTGGTGGGGTGCGCGACCGTCGCCCCACGGGCATTCGGGCCCGCCGACGTTCCGGTCTTGGAAGCGGCTGTGACGAGCGAGCCGAACGACGCCCGCGCCCATCTCCGACTGGCCGCCGCACTCGCGGGCTCGGACCGCTGTGACGAGGCCGTCGAGCGGGCGTCGCAGGGGCGCGCGTTGGATCCATCCGACCCCCTCGGTCCGCTCGTCGTCGGCGGCTGCCTCGAAGAGGCGGGACGACTCGACGACGCGCTGACGATCTACCGCGACTTCCTCGATCGCTTCGGATCGGTACGGGGAGCCTCGGCGGTCGAGGGGCGGCGAACCGTGGTCGTCCGCCGTCGCGCCCAGGACGAGGCCCGTCGGCTGGTGCGGGAAGAAGCGACGATCGGGGCTGCCGACCCCGAAGCGGTCGGCGTCTTTCCGTTCATGGTCGAAGGTCCGGAGCGCTACCAGCCGCTGTCGGCCGGTATGGCCCACATGCTCATGACCGACCTCGCGCTGATCGATCGCTTCCCGCTGGTGGAGCGGGTTCGGCTGGACGCCCTCCTCGCCGAGATTCGCCTGGCAGAAGGGGGGGTCGATCCCGTGACGGCGGCACGGGCTGGCCGGCTCATCGGCGCTTCGCGCGTGGTGGTCGGCACGCTGACGATCCCGAGCGACGACGCCCTGCGGCTCGGTGGCAGCATCGTGGGGGGGGACGGGCGCGACGTAGGGCGGGTGGAGACGGACGGCCGCCTCGACGCGCTGCTGTCCCTCGAGAAGGAGTACGCGCTGCGAGTCGCGGAGGAGCTCGGCTACACGTTGAGTGACGCCGAGCGTCAACGGGTCCTGGACCGACGCCCCGCCAGCCTCTCGAGTTTCCTCGCCTTCTCCCGGGGACTGCTGGCCGAGTCGCTCGGCGACTACGACGTGGCGGCCGGCCACTACGCCCAGGCCGCCCGCGCCGATCCGGCGTTTGCCGACGCCGCCGCCGGCCTGCGCCGCGCGGCCGGGGCAGATATCGCGTCCACCACGGGGCCGGGCGCGGCTCCCGTCGCCGTCGAACGGACGGATCAGTCGATCGAGGGCATGCTCGGACCGAATTCCGCGGGAGGCGCCCTCGAGGGGTCCGTGCTCGACATCGCATCCCACCAGACCGAGCGCGCCACCGTCGACGTGGGCTGGGCCGACACGATCGTCGACACGCTGCCCTTCGATGGGGGCTTCCTCCCTTCGCTGCGGGCCTTCTTCACCATCGTCATCACGATTCCGCCATCATGAGATACGTGACGCTGGCTCCCGCTGCGCTTCTCTTCGCCACGGCACTCCACGGCCAGTCTCCGACCGGATGGCGGTCGGCCGTGCTCATGGAGCGATACGACTTCGACGCCGGCCTGACCTACGAGGCGGTCACCCAGGCGACGCTCCCCCTCACCGCCACGGCAGACCTGGGCGACCGGACGCGGCTCGTGGTGTCCGGAGGCTTCACCTGGGCGCGCCTCACACCGGGGGATGCGGAGATCCCGGAGGCTGAGATCCGCGGACCCGTCGATACCGAGGCTCGCCTGCTCGTGACCCTGATCCCCGAGCGCCTGACCCTGCTGGTCAGTGGCGTCGTCCCGACGGGCACCGAG
>JAHHMJ010000661.1 GCA_018678395.1 Gemmatimonadota bacterium
TATCTACACCGGTCTCCACCAGACACCGGAGATGATCGTGGCCGCCGCCGTCCAAGAGGACGTCGACGTGGTGGCGATGTCCATCCTTTCCGGTGCCCACATGACGCTGTTCCCTCGGGTCCACGACCTGCTCGAGGAGGCCGGAGCGGACGGAATTCTCCTGACCGGGGGCGGCATCATTCCGGAAGAGGACATGGGATCCCTCGAGTCGTCTGGAGTGGGCAAGCTGTTCGGTCCGGGGACACCCACCACGGAGGCCGTCCAGTACATCCGCGACTGGTTCGCCGCCCGGGAAGAGCGCGTTTGATGGCGGGGGCCGAAGCGGCGTCCCGTCTCGAGGGTCTCGTGGCCGAGCTGGAGGAACTCCGCGCGACCCTGCGCAAGGGAGGGGGCGACGCGCGGATCGCACGACAGCACTCGCAGGGCAAGCTGACCGCCCGCGAGCGGATCACGCGCCTGCTGGACCCCGATGAGCCGTTCGTCGAGGTGGGCCTGCTCGTCGCGCACGATCTCTACGACGGCGCCGCTCCGGGAGCCGGCGTGGTCACCGGGGTGGGCCGGGTGCACGGTCGCGAGATCGTGGTGGTCGCCAACGACGCCACCGTGAAGGCCGGCTCGTGGTGGCCCGAGACGATCACGAAGATCCTGCGCGCGCAGGAGATCGCGATGCGGTGCCGCATTCCGATCGTCTACCTGGTGGACTCCGCGGGGGTGAATCTGCCCTACCAGGGGGGCGTCTTCCCGGGCCAGTACGGCGCCGCGCGGATCTTCTACTACAACTCGATCATGCGGCGCCACCTGAGGGTCCCGCAGCTGGCCGCGGTGATGGGCCCCTGCATCGCCGGGGGCGCGTATCTTCCCGCGCTGAGCGACGTGATCCTGATGGTCGAGGGGACGTCGTTCATGGGGCTGGGCGGGCCCAATCTCGTGAAGGGCGCCACCGGTCAGACCGTCGAGCGCGAGGATCTCGGCGGAGCCCGGGTCCACACCGAGGTGAGTGGCGTCGCCCACTACGCGGTGGAGAACGACGAGGCCTGCGTCGAGAAGCTGCGCGAGCTGGTGTCGGAATTGCCGTGGGACTCCGCGCCCCCTCCGGCGGGCAGTGTGGCCGAGCCCCGCCGTCCGATCGACGCACTGGCTGAACTGCTTCCGGACAACCACCGCCAGCCCTACGACATGTACGCCGTGCTCGAGGTGATTCTCGACGGTGAGGGGTTGGACGAGTTCCAGCCCGACCACGCCGCCGAGATGATCTGCGGCACGGGCTTCATCGACGGGATGCCGGTCGGCGTGATCGCCAACCGGCGGAGCATGGTGAAGGATGCGCGCCCCGGCCCACCGCGGTTCGGGGGCATCGTCTATACCGAGAGCGCGCGGAAGGTGGCCTACTTCATCGAGACGATGAACCGCCACCGCACGCCGCTGTTGTTCGTGCAGGACGTGAGCGGCTTCATGGTGGGGCCCGAGGCCGAGCATTCGGGAATCATCCGGGCCGGCGCCCAGTTCGTAGAGGCCATGGCGACCGCCGAGGTGCCGAAGCTGGTAGTGACCATCAACCACGCCTCCGGTGCGGGCTACTACGCGATGGCGGGGCAGGGCTTCGATCCCGATTTCATCCTGAGTCTGCCCACCGGACGGATGGGCGTCATGGAGGGCGAGAGCGCGGTCGTCGCCCTGTTCAGCCGCCAGATCGACAAGCTGAAGGCCGAAGGGAAGGTCCCCGACGAGGACCTGACGACCAAGATGGACGCGGTCCGTGCGGATTACGAGCGGCAGCTCGACGCCCGCTTCGCCGCCGCCCGTGGCTTCGTCGATGAGGTGGTCACGCCCGACGAACTGCGCCCGGCGCTCTCTCTGCTGCTCCGCGCGGCCCTGCACAATCCGGGGCCCCATCTCGGGGCCTTCCATCTCGACTCTCACGTGGGAGGCGACCGTGGCTGACGTCTTGCGAATCGCCAGCGGGCAGGGTTTCTGGGGAGACGATCTGGAGGCGCCCGTCCGTCAGGTCGAGGGTGGACCCATCGACGTGCTGATGCTGGACTATCTGGCGGAAGTCACGATGTCCATCATGCAGAAGCAGCGGCAGCGGGATCCGACCGCAGGCTACGCGCGCGACTTCGTGCCGTTGATGGAGCGGATCTTCCCGGCGGTGGCCGAGCACGGCATCCGCGTCGTGACCAACGCCGGGGGCGTGAACCCGCAGGGGTGTGCCCAGGCATTGGCCGAGGCCGCGCGCCGGGCGGGAGTCGCCGGTCGCGTCCGCATCGGCCGAGTCGAGGGCGACGACATCCTGGATCGGCTACCGGCCCTGATCGAGGCCGGGCACGAGCTCGAGAACATGGAGACCGGCGCTGCCCTGGTCGACGTGCTCGACCGGGTGCGCAGCGCGAACGTCTACATCGGCGCCGCGCCGATCGTCGAGGCGCTCGCTCACGGCGCTCACGTGATCGTCACCGGGCGGTCGACGGATACGGCGCTGACCTACGGCCCGATGATGCACGCCTTCGGCTGGTCGGAGGACGACCACGATCGGCTGGCCGCCGAAGTGGTGGCGGGCCACATCAACGAGTGCGGAGCCCAGAGCACCGGGGGCAACTGCCTCGCCGACTGGTGGACGCTTCCGGACATGGCGCAGGTCGGGTTTCCGATCGTCGAGGCGCACCCGGACGGCTCGTTCGTGGTGACCAAGCACCCCGGAACCGGCGGTCGCGTGTCGCGGCGGACGGTGACCGAGCAGATCGTGTACGAGATGGGGGATCCCAGCACCTACATCACCCCCGACGTGGTCGCCGATTTCACCTCGATCCGTCTCGAGGACGACGGGGCCGACCGCGTCCGTGTGACGGGGGTGAAGGGGTCGGGCCGGACACCGTTCCTCAAAGCCTCCATCGCATACTCCGACGGCTGGAAGGCGACCGGGACGCTGACCTACTCATGGCCGGATGCCGCCGCGAAGGCCCGCGCCGCCGACCGCATCCTCCGCGAACGGCTCGACCGGCTCGGCCTGCACTTCGACGCGGTGCGAACCGAACTGGTCGGTTGGGACTCCACGCACGGCGCGCTCGCCGGGCCGCCGCCCGCGGACCTGCCCGAGGTGCAGCTCCGCGTCGGCGTCCGTGGCCCGGAGCGGGCGCACGTCGAGCGCTTCACCCGCGAATTGGCGCCGCTGATCCTGACCGGCCCGCCCTCGGT
>JAHHMJ010000218.1 GCA_018678395.1 Gemmatimonadota bacterium
CCGGATCTCGGCGGCCAGCGCGGTGCGCACCTCGGGCGGCTCGCTGACCCGCACCTCCACACGGGCGGGCTGCCCGGCCCGGACCGCCGGATAGACCTCGGCGTCGAGTCGGGCGCGGGCATCGTCGACCTCCCACGGGATCGACCACTCCTGCACGAAGATCGTGTCGCCGACCCCGAACCCGCTCGACCAGGCGTCGACCGCGACCTCGGCGTCGGGGAACCGTTCCCGCACCACCGCGCGTGCCACCGCGTCGAGCCCGTCGGGTGCGTCGCTGGCGACGAGCTCGACCTCGACCCGCTCGGGAGCGTCGCCGTCGTCCGCAGCGCGATCCATCCAGGTGCCCAGCTTCGCGAGGCCGAGCGCCGCCTGACCCGGCGCACCGCGCACCTGCAGGAAGCGGCGCAACTCGGTCTGCAGCTCGGCCAGGCGTGTTTCGCCCTTGCCGTGGGCCCAGAGGTAGGGGGCCCGGCCGGCGAGCCAGTCGAGCGTCGCATCGACACCCCCGGCGTCCGCCCCGTCGACGATCAGCCCTCCTGGTCGCTCACCCGGCTCCCCAGGGCCGAACGCATCCTCCACGAGCGCGGCGTAGCCGGTCCCGGCCGCATTCTCGAAGCCCGGGAACCCGCCGGATCCGTCGAGCGCCGTCGCGCCGTGATGGCTCGGTCCGACGAGAATCGGGAAGCCCTCGGCCGACGGATCGTCTTCCTGTCCGCCCACGCGAGCGAGCGGAAGCCGGATGCCCGCGGTCTCCAGTCCGATACGGGTCGCGAGGTCGACCACACCGCCGGCGACGCCCGTGCCCGACAGCGACAGCGTCGCCCGACTCGCGTCGGGGATCAGGTCGCGGTTCGTGTCCCGGTAGAGGCCGTCGATCGTGTAGAGGTCGGCGAGCGAGAAGGGCGCGTCGGCGGGCGGACGGTAGGTGCCTCCCTCCGTCGTCGACCACGGCTCGGGTGGTCGGACCACGATCGTCGTGTCGGCACCGCCCCCGCCCGCCACGAGCACGTCGAGGCGGTGCAGGTCGCGCACGTGCAGATCCGCGAGGGGATGGGCACCGCTGTCCGGAGCCGGTGCGGCGAGACGCCCGAGGAGCGCCTCCCGTGCGGTGGCATCCGGGACGCGGACCCGAACGCGGGCGCGAGCGACGCCGGGCCGCCGGCCGTCGACCACGATCCGTCGCAGTTCGGCACCGTCTGCCCCGGCGGCCAGGGAGTCCACGCCTTCGACGACCGCGCCCCACGAGGTCCCGTCGACGCCCCAGACGGAGGGGTGTCGGCCGGCGAGGTAGGCCGAAGCCTCGAGAAGGCCGGACGCGTCGTATCCCACCAGAGCGAGTCCGCCCCGGCGATAGGCGGCCGACGGACCGACATGCACCACCGCGCCCTGCCCCGGCGCCATGCCGGCGCGCAGCGCCGCGACGTCCAGACCGGTCGAGGCCGCGGGTTCGTCACCGATGAGCACGATGGGCGCGTCGAAGGTCTCCCCGACGGTGGCGGCGCGACCGAGATCGGTTGCGGTCGTCTCGTATCCCAGCCGCGCGGCAACGTTGGCTGCGGCCGCGATCTCGGCCGTGCCCGGGTCCGGCGCCAACACCAGCCGGGCGGCGACAGCGTCGGGCCACGGGTCGCGATTCAGGTTCGACAGGAGCGCGTCGACGGCGAACACGTCGCGCAGGTCGTCGACGGTGTCGGCGGGCGCCACCACCGGAGCCGGCCGGGGGACCGACACCCGGTTCACGACCGCCGACGCCGGAGTGGCGAGTCCCGCGACGGCAGCGAGGACGAGCGGAGTCAGCGGCATGGCGACGGCCTCAGGTCCCCTCTCCCGACCTCCCCGACAGCTGCCGTCCGGTGATCACCGCGTCGAAGGCGTCCTGATTGCGCCGCTGCATGATGAAGAAGTCCCAGCCGTCCTCCATGAGCGCCTCGACCTCGGCGGGGGTGTTGGCCGGATACCCGCACGACTTCTCGAATTCCCTGCAGGCCGCGAGGATCTGCGCGACCGCAGCGTCGAAGGCCTCCGGGTCGCGCACCCGCTCGCCGTTCTCGTCGACGCTCGACATCACCCAGCCCAGGGTTCCGGCACCGACCGTCACGATCGGGATCGCGGGGTGGGCGGCGATTTCGCGGACGTTCGCCACCCCGGCTTCGCTCTCGACGATCGCCGTGATGAGGAGTTCGCCGTCGGGGTTCAACGGCCAGACGTCGGCCTTCTCGAGGTAGTCCTCGCCGCTCACGCCCCAGTACGCGGCTGCGCGCTCGAAGCCCGTCTCGGGGCGCACGCCGCCCTGCGAGGGAAAGCGCATGGCGGCCACCGCCTGATCGATCTCCTCGGCCGTCTCGACCTCCTGCATCGCGACGATCATCTGGCCGTCGTTCAACTGGTCGATCAGCGCCCGGGTCGACCCCGCGGGATCGTCGTGGACGATCGGAATCTTCGCCATGAAGGGATAGGCGCGGGCGGAGCCCCCCGCCTCGACGATCGCTTCCATGAAGCCGCGGTAGCGGTCGGCGGTCTGCGGGGAGTAGTTGTTGAGCACGTAGTCCCCGAGCTCGTAGGCGACCAGCTCACGGGCCGCCTCGTTCAGGTCCGGCTGCACGACCTCCTCGGTGGGGGCCGCCTCGGCGCCGGGAGCGCGGCGTGGGGCTCGTGCCACGTACGCCGGGTGCATGACGCCCAGGACGGCGAGGTCGTGCTCGAGCAGGGGCACCACCGGATTGATCCGATCCGCCGTGAGGTTCGAACCCGAGTCGGCACATGCCGAGACCGCCAATCCGGCCACCGCTAGAACCAGGACCGCGCGCATCCTTTCTCCAATCGCCTGGGGGTACGGGCGGGCTCCCCACGGAGCCGCGCCTTCGCACAGTGCTGGACACGCGCGCGGGCTGCAACGTTGGCCCGCCGGCCGATGGCTCGTGGGTCGGCCCGCAGACGGGTAGCGACCGCGGCGCGGGGCGCCTAGTCTGATCGTTCCGTGCCCCTTCGCGGCATCCGCTCACGCTCACCCGCTCTCCGTCTCCATGTCGGTACTCGTCGACGCGTGTGATGCGCTGGAGTCGCTCCTCGGGGGCGACGCTCGGCGCCGGGTGGTGGACATGCTCGCCGTCGACGCCTCGTTCGCGCGCGCCCTGGATCGCCTGAAGGTGTTCATGCGGCGGCACGCCTATCCGGGGGATGGGGGGGAGCTTTCCATGGCGCGGTGGGTCGCGAGGCTCGATCGCGATACGGCCCGGGAGGGCTTCCGCGTGATGCAGTCGTGGGACCACGTCCAGCAGCGGTTCAGTCGCGACGACGTGCCGGTGATGCTCACCGACTACTACGACTACCTGCGGGAGGGGCAGGACGGGGGGCCCACGTCGTTCGCCATCCTCATCGACTTCCACCTCCTGCATCTGCTGGCGCTCATCGCGATGCGGGCGTGGGACGATGGCCAGCCGGATGCGATCCTCGATCGGGTCGAGGGGCTGCTCGAGCTCCTTCAGGGCCCGCAGGGGAGCGGTCATCGGTTCATGGATTCGGCAGGGATGCTGCTGATCCTCGCCGTGTCGCAGTACCATCCGCTCGACATCGCCTACGATCGGCTCATCGATCGGATCCGCGGGCTGGATGCGCGCCATCGCATCCCGTTCGCTCAGGTGAGCGGCGGCGCGCTGGGAGCCCATCTCAGATGGGGCTTCTCGCAGATGTACCGCGGTGATGCCGAGCGCATGCGCGAAGACAACGTGGGGGACTATCCCTGGCTGCTGTTCTCGGTCGCGACGCTCATGGATGCCTTCGCGAGCGCCGATCCGAGCGCCCCGACCCGACGCGAGATCGGCGCCGACCTCCTCAATGCGCTGTCTTCCGATCCCGGGGCGTTCGTCGGTCCGCCGCTGAAGGTGTTCGAACCCTACCGCAACGAGTACGAGCGCTTTCGCCGCCAGTTCGTGGATGCGCGGCCCGAACTGCGCGCTCTGTTCGACGACCTCCGACCCGAGCGGGACCGGTTCTCGCCGTTGTCGTTCAGCTTCAACTTCCCGCACAACGCTATCGTGGCCGGCACGACGGTAGCGCTGTTGAACGAAGAGCCCTGTGCAGTGCCCTTCGATGATCTGTTGCTCGGCGGCATCGACGCCGACTCCGAAGACGACCCCAGGGTTCGGCAGGCCCGCGCGCTCATGCGGTACGCGGGCGCTCGGCCGGAGCGCCTCGAGGGCCGGGGCAACCGGCTCATTCTGTACGACGCGGTCCTGGCGCGTGAAAGCCATGATGCGGTTCTGACGCATCTCTTCGAGAACGCCGATTCCGCGACTCCGGAGGAGCGATGAAATACGGATTTCCTGCGATGCGTCAGGCGCTACGCCTCGCGGCGGTGCTGGGATGGGCGGTGGTCGGCCTCGCCGGGGCCGCCCCGGCAGCCGCCCAGCTCGACCTGTGCATGGAAGCCGAGCGGTTCCTGCGCGAGACCATGGAGATGCAGGCGCTCTCGGAGCCCGACACGATCGACGACTGGCGGACCCAGGCGATGGTGCCGGGCTGCCGCGTCACGGCGGCGGGTGCGACGCGGGACACGCCCACGCAGGTGGCGCGCGGGTTCTTCGAAGTCCTGGCCGAGTCGGGATGGACGCGGACCCCGGATCCGCAGGATGCTCCCAACGAGGCCTCGCTGCGGTACCGGCGTCTCGGCGCCGACTGCCTCTTCACCTACTACGACGGCACGTCGACGCTCAACACGGAAGCCGAGTTCACCGTGTCGGACGCCGTCGAGATCGAGCCCGGCGAGCGGTTCTTCTACTTCCTCGTGATGTGCACGCCGGCCGCTCCCGCGGCCGAGCGCGGCGGCGGTCCCGGTACGGGCGTCGACGACATCCCCTCCCTCCTCCGCTGAGTACTCCTGCATGAGCACGATCGACCGCGCCGCACGCTTCGCCCTCCTCGCTCTGCTCGTGACGGCCGTGGGCGCCTGCAGCAGCGATTCTCCCAGCGAGCCCGACGGCGACGATCCGAGGGTGGTGAAGCAGAACCCGTCGTTCGCGAACGACATCCAGGACGTCTTCACGCGCAACGGATGCGCGTCGTCGGGATGCCACGGAGGTGCGGGGGGCTCGGGAGGCCTGAATCTCAGCGGGTCGGCGGCCTACGACGCACTGGTCGGCGTGATGGCCGTCGCCGAGCCGGTCACGCGGGTCATCCCGGGCAACGCGACCGACAGCTATCTGGTGATCCGCCTCGAGGGACGCCAGACGGTGGGCAACCGCATGCCGCTCGGCGGCTCACCGCTCGACAACATCGATCTCACCAACGTGCGCAACTGGATCGCGCAGGGCGCGCAGCGGAACTAGCCGGGTGCGCCTACGGCACCAGCCGCAGGTGGGCCCAATCCCGCTCGGGCTGCACCACGAGCTTGAGGTGCAGTCGCCCGTTGGCGGCGTCGTACCAGTAGACGGATCCGTCGCCCGCGCGGACTTCGGCGAGTGAGCCCGCGGCGTTCATCGGATTCCCCTCCCAGTAGTCCCGCACGATCCGCGACGGGGCCGCGCCGAGGTTGATCTGTACCTCGATCCACTCGCCCGGGCGCCCGTCGCGCAGGTTGAGTTGCATGTCGCCGGCGCTGGCCGCGGTCTGGATCGCGTAGGCGCGGTTGGCGACCAGGCTCATCGATGCGCGATCCGGATTGTTGCCGATCCCGACGAACCGCTCTTCGGCGGCGTCGTCCCGCACCACGTCGATCGGTGCGAAGTCCGACGAAGCCCGCAGGATCAGGCGCGAGTAGGGGCCCGGACACACCGAGGCGTTCCAGGCGGGACGGGCATCGCACTCGGGGGTCGTGAGCAACGGCGTGTTCGCCACGACCCAATGCCCGGCGGTTCCTGCCACCATGCCCAGCGCATCGAGGAATACGGCGGCCTTGTCGCCGTCCTTGTCGGCCTGGGGCGGCTCGAGGTACACGACATTGGAGTCGATGAACTCGAGGTCCTCGGCGACGTTGCCGGTGTGGACCGAGAAGGCGTTGCGCCGATTGTAGCCCAGTGCGCTCCACGGAATCGCGCCGGCACCCGAGAAGCCATGGAAGGTGACGCGGCGCGCCCCCACCCGTCCGTCGTAGAACTCGAAGCCGCGGTAGAGGCCGCGGCGGCTCACGTCGTTGCTCGTCTCCGCGGTGACGAAGGCGTCTTCGATGAAGCTCTCGGAGCTGGCGAAGGTCGCACCGATCGCGTTGTCGGCCAGGATCGCGCCCGTGAGTCGGTGGGCGTGCCCGCGCAGCCAGACCGCTCGCGGGGCGTTCTTGTAGGCGACCAGGTTCTCGAAGACGGCGGGGACCACCTCGGAGTTCGGATCCGTCGGCACCTGGCGCGGTCGGTAGCTCGTCGTCTCGGTCTCGCCGTCGGGTCGCGGGCCGTGGTCGACGAAGAGCCCGCCGCGCTGGTTCGAGTGGGCCACGTTGTCGCGGAAGACGCCCAGCGGAGTGCGGCGCGGCCGATCCGGCTGGCCGGCCGAGGGGCCGGTCGGCTCCTCGGGGAGGGCATACCAGAAGCCGATGCCCTGCGAGCCGGCGGCGACGTTGCCCTCGAGGTGGTTGTTCGGGTTGGTGACCCAGAACGTGGCGGGACGCTCGTCGGAGGGCAGGAGCCGCGCGGCCCCCTCGGGACGCCGCCCCAGGATTCCGACGTTGTCCACGAAGAGATTGCCCGTCTCGGCCCCGTCCTCGAGGAAGTAACCGTGCCCGAGATGGTCGTAGCAGGTGTTGCCGGTGACCTCGAGCCGATCGGCGCCGTGGACCGTGACGCAGCGGTTGCCGCTGCGCCAGATCGAGCTGTTGCGAATGAACTGGCCCGGGACGTCGCCGGCCATGTGCCAGTGCACCGGATACCGGCCGAGCTGGCCGGTCTGGCCCATGTGCACGAACTCCACGCCCTGAATGCGAGCCGTCGCACCGGCCAGGATCATCACGTGCCCGCCGCCGTCCGCCGCGCCCGGACCGACGTTGCCGTCGTCGTCGACTCCCAGACCTCGGATCGTGACGGAGCGGTTGAGGAGCAACACCTCTGCGCGCTGGTCGACCGAGCGACCGACGATGTTCTGGATCTCGCCGTAGTGGTGGTGCGAGAGAGCGGCGTCGAGCGTCACCGTCCGGCCGGAGATCGCCGTGATCTCGCGGTCCTCCGCCTCGAGCGGGTTGAACCCGGACGGCGCGATCGCGATCCGGTCGCCGACCTCCCAGTCGACATCGTCGGCGACCCGGATCGTCCCGCTACCGGCCGGTGCCGTCGCGTCCAGGCGGGTCCATGCGGTGCGCGGGTCCCCCCAGATCTCGAGCAGCCCACCGGGCGGCACTCCGATCAGGCGGCTGCCCATCCCGGCGGCGGCCTCGACGTTCATCGGCCCGGTCAGGGTGATGCGTAGTCGATCCGTGAACGGTTCGGCTTCGGTCCCCACGCGGAGGACGCCCGGGACCAGGATCCAGTCCGCCGTGAGTTCGATGTCCCGGCGCGCCACGATCAACTCGCCCTCGACGGTCACGCCACCGAGTGCGGGGGGCGACACGTCGAGCTCCACGCTCGCGCCCTGCGGGATGACCACGGCCTGACCTGCAGCCGGAACGGCCCCGCCCGGCCAGGCGGAAGGATCGGACCACTGCTGGATAGAATCTTCCGGAACCGGATCGTCGATCGGCATCACCGGCTCATCGTCGCTCGTGCATGCCGACAGCACGATCGCGAATGCGACGGCGCAGGGAATCCAGATGTGGCGGCGATCCCGGTGACCCATGTGCTCCTCCGTGCAGGCGAGTCGCCCGCTTCGACTGCGCGACGACTTCGGTACGGCTACAACGTCGGGGCTGAGGCTTGCAAGCTTCACGCCGGTGTGGCGATCAGGCTGCGGGCACGGCGGCTACGCCCTCCACCAGCGCCTCGACCAGTCGGGGGACGTCCGCGGCCGGGGTACAGCACAGCCCCACACGTACCGCGCCGTCGATCGGCACGGTATACACGCCGGCCTCCCGCATCACCCGCGCGGTGGTGGCGGCGTCGGGTGTGAAGACGGCCACGAAGAACCCGGCGTCGTAGCGCGGGAAGTCGAGTCCCGCCGCGGTCGCCTCGCGCTTGAAGACGTCGATGCGCTGCTGGAGCGTGTCCGTGAGCGCCTGCCGCTCCGTGTCACACCGGGTCGCGAGGTCGGGATCGGTGAGCAGGCGCGTGACCGCGATCTGCCCGACATGGCTGCAGTTCGACCAGGTGGCGCGGCTGGTGTAGCCCAGCGCGTTCGCGATCTGGGTCCGCTCGGCGTCGTCACGGTGAAGGGCCACCAGCGCCCCCGTCCGCGAGCCGTACTGGGTGAACGCCTTGGATGCTGTCCACGCCACGAGGACCGTCGCCGCCTCCAGCATCGCCTCGGCGGCGGGGACCCAGGCGTCCCGGCCGTCTCCGGCGTAGTGCAGGTACGCGGCGTCGATCAGGACGGTCACCGGGACGCGGGCACCGACGCGCCGGACTACCGTGGCGACCTCGTCCCACTCCTCGGGGCTCAACGAGTAGCCCGTCGGATTGTGGCAGGGGAAGTTCATGACGAGGAACACGCGGCCCTGCTCGGCGGCGTGTCGCTCCATGCCCTCGGCCAGCGCGGCGGTGTCGAAGCCCCCGTCGGCGCTGAACAGAGCGAAGGTGTCGATGCCGCGCCCGGAGTGCATCGAGATGTCGCGGTACGGTCCCCAGAAATACTGCGTCGTCAGGAGCCGCTGGCCCGGCTCCAGGAAATTGACCATGGCCTGGTAGATCGCTCCCGTGCCGCCTGGGGTGGCGACGGCGACGGCCCGGTCCGCGAGCGGGGTCTCGGCGAAGAGGCTGTCGATCACCGCGCGCCGAAACTCCGGACGTCCCGAGATGGGTGCGTAGCCGGCCGCCCCGCGCGCCTGGGCGTCGGCGAATGCCTCCAGCACCGAGGGCAGGACGGCCAGCGTGCCCTCGTCCGTGGTCAGGGCACCGAGCGTCGCGTTGACGATCGACTCCCCCGCCGCGGCCCGGCGTGTCGCCTCGGCGTGGAGGACGAAGATGGGGTGGTCCCCGACGCGGCCTCGCGAGGCCGGGATCAGGGAGGTCGGTGCAGTGGCGCCGAGGGACGAGTCGGTCATCCAGAAATTCCGGAACGGGGGAACACGCCCCGAAAAGAGCGCTCAGGCGCCGGAAGTCAACTCCGGACGCTCGACGTCGGGGGGCCCGACCGGCTCCGTCTCGGTCTCACCGGCCAGGCTGGCAAGGGCGTCGAGCTGCCGCTCGAGCAGCTCGAGCGCTGCTGCTGCGCGCCGCCGCTTCGGCAGCCGGTCGGCGCGTTGCACGACGAGGGATACGCCGAGCAGGGCCAGGAGTGCGAGGCTCCACGTCCCCAGGAAGGGGATCGCGAAGCCGAGGGGTGCGAGCACCAGCGTCAGCCCGATGATCCACGCGGTGTGGCGGCGCTCCTGGACGTCGTCCACCCGCTCCTGCACCCGCTCCATCGCCTCCAGTAGCCGCACCCGCATCGAGCGCTCCGATTCGCCGGGATGTGCGGGAAGCCCCCCTTCGTCGGTGACCTGCCTGGCGAACGCGTCCAGATCGGGGGCTCGGATGTAGCGCTCGGGATGGCGGAGTACGGCGCCGGCGCGAAGTCCGCCGACGAGTCCCAGCGCGCCGACCAGGAGGTGGGTCTCGACGTTGCCGAAAAGCCCGGTGACCACGGCCAGGAGCGCGATGAGCGCCAGGACCGTGAGCGCCTGAAAGCGGGCGTCGGCGATCTGCTCCAGGGTCGGTCCCGGGGTGTCCACAGGGCTGCGCACACCGCCCGAGTGCTCGCCCGTCATGCTCCCGCCTCGCCGTGCGACGTCGGCGGAACCCGCGAACCGAGATACTCCCGGCGGAACTGCGGATGCTCGCCGGCTTGCCTGGGCGACCCCAGATCGTGCGTCGTGCCGCTCGTGACCCAGACGACCTCGTCCGCTATGGCGAACACGTCTTCGATGTCGTGTCCGGAGACGACGACGGCGCAGCCCCGGTCTCGGAGATCCTGGAGGCCGCGGGCGATGAGCGGTCGGTCGATGGGCGCAACGCCCGCGAACGGCTCGTCCATGAGCAGACAGCGTGGGCTTCGGAGCGCGGCGAGCGCGAGGGAGGACCGTTGGCGCTCCCCGCCCGAGAGGCGCTTCGGACGACGGTCGAGAAACTCGGTGAGGTTCAGGCGCTCGATCACCGCGTCGATATCGTCGGATCGATCGAAGACGCGCGCGAAGGCCGCCAGATGGTCGCGAACCGTGAAATGCGGCGTCAACGCCGCGTCCTGATCCGAGTAGAACAGGCCCGCTCGAGCCATCTCGTGCAATCGGGGTCGCGGCAGAAACCGTCCCTGCCACAGCACCCGTCCGTGGTCCGGGCGTACGAGTCCGACGGCGATCTTCAGCATCGTCGACTTGCCGGAGCCGTTGCGGCCCATCAGCGCGGTGATGGTGGAGGGCCGGGCGCGGAAGGAGGCGGCCTTCAGCACGACCGTACGACCGAACGTCTTGCCGAGGCCGTCGGCCTCGAGGAGCGCCCCTCTCTGGGTCAGCGGTCGACGACCTGCCAGGCGCCTTCCACACGTCGCACGGTGATGGACTCGAATCCTCTCCAGACCGCCCCATCCGCGCCGCCCGTACGGCCGAGCCGGAGCGAGACCTCACCCCGCTCTTCATCCGCGGCGACCCGGAGCAGGACGATGTGCGTGCCCGGATAGGCCATCTGACAGGGGACGTCCTGCTCGCAGGTCACGAACCGGTCGATCGGGCCGTACCGGAACTCCGGGCCGACCAGATCCTCGATGTCCTCGGGCGTGACGTCCCAATTCAGCTCGCCACGGAGGATCGCCGAGAAGGATCGGGCATCGATGGCGAAGGCCCCGGCGTCGGCCAGTTCATTGCCGACGGTGGCGAAGAAGGACACCAGCCCCGTGTCTTCCGGGTCCTGGGCATGGAGGGCTCGCATCGGCAGCAGGGCGAGCCCCGCGATGACGAGCACGAAGAGGCGGCGGTACGAAGCACTGGACTTCACGACTGCTCCTGGGAGGGCGGGCCACGTGAACGAGAGAAGGTGAGGTCCGCTCGGCGAGATCGCCACCGGGGGCCGGCGCGACGACGAGCGCGGGAAGGGGACCCGGCTCGGGTCAAGGCGTCGAGTGGCCTCGGTCTGGCCCAGAAACAGACGCGGATTCCAATCGCCGGGGTGATCTGGCTGGTCGAAGAAGGACTCCTCTACTCCGGTGGGGTTGTGTTCTACTCGCGCTCAACCCGTTACTCACACGCGGTTTGGCACGTGTTCGTGATGGACGGATCGGCTTGCCATGTCATCTCGGACTCGTGCGCCTCTTCGGGGGGAAGGGGGATCGGGGAGGAGGAAGACCACCCCGATTCACGTTCGGGCGATTCAGGCCTGCGTGTGAGCAAGTTCCGTGAGATCGAACCGTGGCAGGTCACGATGGATGTATCCACACCGCTCCGCGGGGCGCTTGGTCAGGCCGGCCAACGCCGCGGCCAGCGAATTCCAATCTGCCTCGGGGTCGAGGGGAATCCGGAACACCAAGCGGGCGAGGTGAACGACTTCGAACGGCCAGTTTCCGCAGTCCGGGTTCTCGGCACACACCTCCCGATCGTCCTCGCAACAGATGCATCGCTCGATGAAGCCGAGGGCGGGTACGCGGAACTCGGT
>JAHHMJ010000114.1 GCA_018678395.1 Gemmatimonadota bacterium
CCCGGGAACGGTGTCTCCGCATCGAGCAGCACCACATCCAGGTCGCGCCCGAGCCGGCGGTGCTGAAAGCCGTCGTCGAGCACCACGACGTCGGCGCTCGCTCGTACGGCCGCCCCGGCCGCGGCGATGCGGTCGGCGTCGGCTGCGACCGGAACGTCGGGGTGCCAGCGCCGATGGAGCAGGATCTCGTCGCGCCCGTACCCCCGGGTCGCGATGCCGGGGCGCCGCCCGCGCTCCTTCAGCGCCTGCACGAACCACCGCACCATCGGCGTCTTGCCCGTCCCACCCACGGTCAGGTTTCCCACCGACAGCACGGGTGCGACGACCCCGGTCGCGCTGAGCACGCCCCGATCGTAGGCCGCGCTCCGCAGTCCCGACCCGAGTCGAAACAGGGCCTCCAGGGGCAGCGCCGCGACGGACGCCGCACCGCCGGCGACCCCGGCCTCGCCCCGCCACCAGCGGCGCACCCAGGCCTCGACGGCGCGTCTCACCGGGGGTCGGCCCCGTCGGCGCGGTCCGTCGCCTCGTCCGTGTCGGCCGCACGCGTCCAGACCCCGTCCGACTCGCCGTTCCCGGCCTCGAGCCCCAACGCGGCCAGCCGCGCCTCCATCGTCGTCGCCAACTCGGCCAGCGCGGCGTCGTCCGCATCCCGGGGGACCCACACCGGCTCACCGTACACGATCCGCACGCGAGCGAGGGGGCGCGGCACCATGAAGCGATCCCAGGAGTCGAAGTGCCAAGCCGCCGAGGCGCCCACGGCGATCGGGATCATCGGCAAGCCCGTGAGCTGAGACGCCACCAGGGCCCCGGGCTTGAACACGTGCCGCGGTCCCTTCGGACCGTCGGGCGTCACGGCGAGATCCTTCCCGTTGCGCGCCGCCCGGAGGAGCTGCCGCAGCCCCTTGCTGCCCCCGCGGGTCGACGAACCCCGAGCCGTTCCGAAGCCGTTGCGCTGCAGGATCCGCGTGATGTACTCGCCGTCGGCGTGCTCCGAGACCAGGCAGACGATCCCCTCTCCCCGGTGGTAGTGCACCAGCGGCAGCATCTGGCCGTGCCACAGGACGAAGATGACCCGCTGTCCCGCGCGATGCAGGTCTTCGTAGTGCTCGCGCCCCACGCGGGTGCAGCGCATGGTCGTGAAGAGGCCGCCGACCAGTCCCTGACCGAGTGCCCCCGCCGCCAGGAACTTGAGGTCCTTCACCGCCCCTCCAGGATATCGAGCACCATTGCGGCGGTTCGCTCCGAGGCTCCGGGTCCGCCCAGCGCCTCCCGAACCCGGGCCAGCCCCCGCATCTGGGCGGTCCGGGCGGGTCCGTCGTCCATCAGGGCGGCGACCTCGCCTGCGAGCCGCTCCGGCGTCGCCTCGTCCTGAAGGACCTCCGGGACCACCGCTTCGCCGGCCACGAGGTTCGCCAACGCGATGTAGGGGACTTTCACGAGCCGTCGGGCCAGCGCGAAGGTGAGGGGGTGCGTCCGGTACGTACACACGAAGGGGACTCCCGCCAGAGCGGCTTCCAGAGTCGACGTCCCCGACTTCACGAGCGCGGCACGCGACCACGTCAGCAGCGCCCTCGTGTGGGACGTGACCCGGAGGCCGGTCGCCTCGAGACGTGCGCGATCCAGCCCCGGCGCCGCCGCCAGCACCGGCACGACGCCGGGCCGCGCACGCTTCAGCCGCCGCCCGACCTCCACGAAGACGTCGAGGTGCCGCTCGATCTCCTGACCGCGCGATCCCGGCAGCAGGGCCACGAGGGGCCCGTCGCCGGCCAGACCCAGCTCCGCACGCAGGTCGGTCTCCGTGAGGGTGACGGGCGGCCGCTCGACCAGGGGGTGCCCGACGAAGTGTGCGTCGGCGCCCGCCTCGCGCAGCCGGGCCTCTTCGAAGGGCAGGATCACCGCCACCTTGGCGGCGTCCTCTGCCAGGCGGTGCACCCGCCGTTCCTTCCAGGCCCACACCTGCGGCGCGATGTAATAGACCACCGGGATTCCCCGCTCCCGTGCGCGCCGCGCGAGTCGGAGGTTGAGGCCGGGGTAGTCCACCGCGAGGACCAGGTCGACGTCTCCGGCATCCATCAGCTCGACCAGGCGCTTCTCCAGCCGCCAGAAGAAGCGGATGTGTCGCAGCACCTCGACGAAGCCCATGACCGCGAGTTCGTCCAGGCCGGCCAGGCGCTCGACCCCGAGTGCCGCGAGCTCGGGTCCGCCGAGCCCTACGAAACGCAGATCGGGGCGACGCTCCTGGAGCGCCGCGACCACGCCCGCGCCGTGGTGGTCCCCAGAGACTTCGCCCGCGAGGACGAGGATGCGTGCGCTCAGAAGCCTGAGCCCAGGTACCAGATCGCCCCGATCACGAGGACCAGGAAGATCAACAGCTTGGCCGTGGACTTTCCCTTGCGGACGTCCAGCCACTCCTTCTTGCGCTTACGACGGACGCGGATCAGGGACATGAGCGCGGATCCTCTCTTCGATGGAGAGTGTGAGGGCGAGGGCCTCCCGGCCATCCCGCCCCGATACCACGGGAGGACGCTCCCCCCGCACGGCGTCGCGGAAGCTCTCCAGCTCCTTGCGCAGGGGTTCGGCCCCGTCGCCCTGGAGCGGGATGCGCTCGACCAGCGCGGCGAGCCCCTCGGGCGGAGGGGGCGGCACCTCGGCGTCGCCGCTGAACGCCGCGATGTCACGCTTCAGGCGCAGGAACTCCCCGGTGCCTCCGGCGAGATCCAGGCTCAGGTACCCACTCGGCTGGAAGAGCCGGATCTTCCGCATCCGTTCCATGGATACACGAGACGCCGTCAAATTCGCCACCGCCCCGCCCTCGTAGGTCAGGCGCGCGTTCGCGATGTCGATGTTGGGCGTGAGCACCGGGATCCCGGAGGCGGAGATGTCGACGAGGGGCCGGCCGACGAGCGAGCCCACCAGGTCGACGTCGTGGATCATCAGATCGAGGACCACGGCCACGTCGGTCGAGCGCGGCGAAAAGGGCGCCATGCGGTGCGACTCGACGAACAGCGGGCGGTCCAGATAGGGTTCGGCGGCGCGAATGGCCTGGTTGAAGCGCTCCACGTGCCCGATCTGCACGACGGCCCCGCTCGCTGCGGCCGCCGCCAGGATGCGATCGGCCGCGGCGAGGTCGGGCGCCATCGGCTTTTCGATCATCGTGTGGATGCCGCGCTCGAGCGCCGCGACCGCCACCTGCTCGTGGTAGGTGGTCGGCACCGCCACCACGATCGCGTCGGCGTCGTCCAGGAGGCTCTCGAGCGTCTCGTGCACGGCGACCCCGAGCTCGCGCGACACCTCGCTCGCGCGCTCCGGACGGACATCGTGGATGCCCACCATCTCGACGCCGTCCACGTCCCGGAGGATCCGGGCGTGGTGGAAACCGAGCGACCCCGTCCCGACCACGCCTATCCGCAGGCGATCCCCGCCGCCGGCACCCGCCATCAGTTCGTGATCCCGCGCTTCGAGTTCTCGATGAAGTCGAGGAAGTGCAGCACCTCGGGGATCATCTCACCCTCGGCGCGCGCCTTCTCCAGGCCCTGGCTGACGTTGAGGCCCGACATGAAGACGTGGCGGTAGGCTTTCTTGAGCGCCGCGCGCGTCTCCGGAGAGAACCCTCGGCGCTCGAGCCCGACGGCATTCAGCCCGTAGAGCTTGGGCGGATTGCCGGCGGCGCGGCAGTACGGGGGAATGTCCTGGGGAATGCGTGATCCGCCCCCGATGAACGCGTGCGCACCGATGTGGACGAACTGATGGATGGGGGTGACGCCCCCGACGATGACCCAGTCCTCGATGGTGACGTGGCCCGCCATGTTCACCGCGTTGGAGAGGATCACGTGGTTGCCCAGCTCGCAGTCGTGGGCCACGTGGGTGTAGGCCATCAGGAGGCAGTCGCTGCCCACCGACGTCAGCCCGCGCGCCGACGTTCCGCGATTCAGCGTCGCGTATTCGCGAATCACCGTCCGGTCGCCCACCTCCAGGCGCGACTTCTCGCCCTGGAACTTCAGGTCCTGCGGATCGGTGCCGAGGACCGCACCCTTCGAGATCGTACAGTCCTCGCCGATGGTGGTGTCCCGCTCGATGAGCACGTGAGAGGCGATGCTCGTGCCCGCCCCGACCCGCACATCCGGACCCACGATCGAGTAGGGGCCGACGACCACGTCGTCCCCCA
The DNA here is from genome assembly GCA_018678395.1 of Gemmatimonadota bacterium. Taxonomy (GTDB): domain Bacteria; phylum Gemmatimonadota; class Gemmatimonadetes; order Longimicrobiales; family Gaopeijiaceae; genus Gaopeijia. The sequence goes on from JAHHMJ010000114.1 coordinate 4,166, forward strand.
GGTGCGCCGCATCGTCGACGATCGCGGTCGGATGGATGCGCGGCTCCGCTCCTCGTTCGGCCTCCACACCCGATTCACTCATCGGTCCATGATCCTCGCCATTAGTTCGGCCTCGGCGGCCACCTTGCCGTCGACTCGTCCCACGCCCTTCAGGCGGCACACGTGACGCCGGAACTGGACCAGCTCCAGCTCGAACACGATCTGATCGCCCGGGGTCACGGGTCGCCGCCACTTCACGTTGTCGAGGCTCATGAAGTAGACCACCTTGCTCTCCGGGTCCTCGATCTGGTCCATCAGCAGCAGTCCGCCCACCTGGGCCATCGCCTCGATGATCAGGACACCGGGCATGATCGGGTGGCCGGGGTAATGACCCTGAAAGAACGGCTCGTTGATGGTCACGTTCTTGATGCCGACGATGCGCTTGCCCTTCTCGTAGCCGGTGATCCGATCGACCAGCAGCATCGGATAGCGATGCGGCAGGTGCTGCATGATCTGGGACGCATCGACGATCGGCTGCCCACCGTTGTAGAGCGCGTGATCGGCCAGCGTGCGCGCCAACGCCATGTTGCCCGCATGACTGGGGCGCTCCGCGACGATGTGCCCCTGGATGCGGGCCCCGGTGAGCGCGAGATCGCCGACGATGTCTCCGACCTTGTGCCGAATGAACTCGTCCGGGAAGCGCAAGCCATCGGGGTTCATGACGCCGTCGTCGTCGAGGATCACGGCGTTGTCCAGCGACGACCCGAGCGCGAGTCCACGCGCTCGTAATGCCTCGGCATCGGCC
>JAHHMJ010000696.1 GCA_018678395.1 Gemmatimonadota bacterium
GGTACAGCTATCCCGGTCTGTACACGCAGGCGGACTTCCACCCAGCTTGCTCGATCACCAACTACCAGAGCGCCGCCAACGTGCAGGACTGCGAGTTGCTCGGCCTGGCCGACCTCGATACGGGGAAGAGCGCCGTCCAATCGCGGATCGCCGACTACCTGACGGGGCTCGTACGTCTCGGCGCGGCCGGATTCCGCATCGACGCGGCGAAGCACATTCAGCCGGTGGAGCTTGACGTGATCCTCGACCGGGTGAACGATGCGGCCCGGTCCGAAGGGCTGCCTACGCCGTATTTCTTCTCGGAGGTCATCGACTACGGGGGCGAAGCCGTGCGCGCCCGCGACTACTACGGGCTCGCCTACTCGTCCGGTGGGGCGTCCGACATCACGGAGTTCAAGGCCCGTGGGGCCGGCGAGAAGTTCGAGGGCACGAACGGGCAGCGCCCGGCGGACCTCGCTTCGTTCTCGGCGGCGGCCTGGGGACTCATGCCGGCCGACAAGGCCGTGGTATTTCTCGAGAACCACGACACGCAGCGCGACGGTGGCATCGATTATCGTGACGGCGACGCCTACCGGCTGGCCAACGTGTGGCTGCTCGCCCAGCCGTACGGCTACCCGCGGGTGATGTCGAGTTACGGGTTCAGCTCCCGCGATGCGGGGCCGCCGTCCGACGGCTCGGGCGCTACCCTCGACGTGGCGTGCGCTGCCACCCTGGAGGACGCGGCGCCCGGCGACTGGGTATGCGAGCACCGCGACCCCGTGATCGGGGCCATGGTCGAGTTCCGGCGCGTCGTGGCCGGGACCGCGATCGGCGACTGGTGGGACGACGGAGGGTGGGCGATCGCCTTCTCGCGCCAGGGCCGGGGATTCGTGGCGCTGAGCCTCGAAGACGCGCCGGTCTCGGTCGACGCCGTGACGTCCCTCACGCCGGGCGTCTACTGTGACGCCCTGTCCGGGGGCGTCGACGGCGGGACCTGCGTGGGCCGTACCGTCACCGTCGAGCCCGACGGCCGCGTCCAGCTGGAGCTGCAGAACGGCGAGGCGGTCGCCATCCACGCCGACTCACGCCTATAATCCGGGTCCGTCGCTGCCATGAGGGCCGCGCCCTGAACCTCGAATCGGGTCTGCTCATCGCTCATGCCCATGGATGAACTGACGGCCCTGGAGTCTCTGGCCCGGGCGATGGGAGTCGCCACCCGGTACACCGACGGGCTGCGTCAGCCGGTCACGGCGGGCCCCGAGACGCTGGTCAGGGTCTGCGCATCGCTGGGGGCGCCAGTGGCCCGACCCGCCGATGCGGCGGGGGCTCTCCGCGCCCTGGCCGAGGACCTGGCTTCCGATCGGCTGCCGCCCGTGCTCGTCGCGTGGGACGGAATCTTGGCCACGGTTCTCGTCCCCGGGGCCGGGTCCGTCGCCGCGGAGATCCGGCTGGAGGGCGGAGATCTGGCACCGATCGAGGTGGACGGGCGAGCGATCCGGAGCGCCGGGCCGCTGCCCGCCGGCTACCACCGGCTGACGGTGGACGCCGGAGGCGCCGTCGAAACCGCCACCATCATTTCCGCCCCGGAGCAGGCGTGGCGCCGCCCGGGCTCGCACCGCAGCTGGGGAGTGGGCGGACAGCTCGCGGCCTTTCGCTCGGCGCGCAGCCGCTCGCTCGGCGACCTGCGCGACCTGGAGACGGTCTGCCGCTGGGTGGGTGACCGGGGCGGCGACCTGGTGATGGTCCTGCCGCTTCTCCCGATCTTCAACGACGTGCCGGTCGAGCCAAGCCCGTATTCGTCGGTGAGCCGGCTGTTCTGGTCCGAGCTGATCCTCGAGCTGGGCGATGCGCACCGGCCCGTCGAGATCTCGGACACCCTGGACAGGAAGCCTGCGGATGTCGAAGTCCGGGCCGCCCTGGCTGGATCTCCGCTCCCCGATCCTGCGCGCCTGGACCCCGAGCTGATCCGCTACGCCCGGTTCCGCGGCGCCCAGGCCCGACTCGGTCGCAACTGGAGAGACTGGCCGGCGGGTGCGCGGGAAGGAGTGCTCGGGCCGGAGCACGTCGATGCGGGGGAGGAACGCTTCCATCTCGTGGCGCAGGACCTGGCGCGGCAGCAACTCGGCGGTCTCAGACAGCGGCTCGAGGAAGACGGCATCCGGTTTGGCTTCGATCTTCCGGTCGGCGTCCACCCCGATGGATACGACCCATGGTCCCGGCAGGCGCTGTTCGCCGAAGGAATGTCTGTGGGCGCTCCACCGGACGGCGGATTCCCCAGTGGACAGAACTGGGGCTTCCACCCGGTGCTGCCCAGCGCGTCACGCCGGGAGGGTCACCAGTATCTGGCCGCCTCGCTGGCGCACC
>JAHHMJ010000356.1 GCA_018678395.1 Gemmatimonadota bacterium
GGACCACGTAGGCGAGCGATTCGAGCGTCGTGCCCTCGAGCCCCTCCATCTCCTCCTGCATGCGCTCCATGGCGACGCCGACCTGGGGGTTGGCCTCCATGATCCGGCCCATGGTGTCTTCGCTCGACGCCTGCATGTCCTCGACCCACTCAGCGCCCTCGCCTTCGAGGAACTCCGCGCCGGTGGGGAATTCGGCGCTGATCCACATGTCGTTGACCATCACCATGTCGCCGGCCTCCTGCATGTCCCCCTCTTCGTCCTCGGCCAGGAACTCCACGGTCATGGTGAGGATCACCCGCTCCGCCTCGTAGTCACCGAAGGTTCGTCGCTCCCCGGTACGATCGGCGTCGAAGTCGAACTCGGCTTCCACCCGCGGTTCCTCTTCCTCGGGCGGCATCTCGTCCTCGGCGGGCGCTTCGTCGCCGGCCGGGGGAGCACCCTGGAGGGTCCCGTCGGCCATGTTCTCCAGCCCCGCGATCATCTCCTCGAAGGTGGCACGGAAGAAGGTCCGGGTCTCGTGGTCGATGAACGTGTAGCTGCCCTCGGCGAGGTTCACGATCGTCGAGGTGGTCCCGTCGTCGGTGCGCAGCAGCCCGTCCTGCATCCACGTGGTGGTTTCCATCGGGTCCTGGTCGCCGAACGCCGACATCATGGTACCCATCATGCCCGCGAACTCGACGTGGGTCTCCTCGGTGTACCGAATGCCCTGGGACTGGGCGTCGGAGGGCAGAACGAGCGCCGCAACGGCGGCGGTCAGTACGCAGCAACTCGTTCGCAGGTGCGTCTTCATGGGGTGACTCCTGTGGGGCGCGGAGTGGACTCCGGAGGGGGTCCCGCGGAGAACGAGACCCTTCACCGGTAGGGTCCCCGGGGCCGGGAATCAAGCGCGCCGGGCGGCGTCCGACGATCGGCCTCCCGTTCAGCATGCCTTGGTGATGCGTGAGGTGTGGCCGGTTTGTGTCCCTCCGAAGCGCCTCATAGCTTGCGCACCCCTCGGCTCGGCTGCCCCCCGCAGCCCTCGTCCCGAGATCCGCATCATCACCTCAGATCCCACGCGGAGCCAGCGTCATGAAGACCCTCGCCACGAGCCTTCTTCTCGCCCTGACCGTCGTTGCGCTCCCGGCCGCCGCGCTCGCCCAGGAGAACACCCTGGCGGACACGCGGATCTCCGGCCTCGCGCTCCGCGGGATCGGGCCGGCCACCAACAGCGGCCGGATCGCCGACATCGACATCCACCCCGATGACGAGAACGTCTGGTACGTGGCCGTCGGCTCCGGCGGGGTGTGGAAGACCGCGAACAACGGCACGACCTTCGAGCCCATCTTCGACGATCAGGGCTCGTACTCGATCGGCGACGTGACCATCGACCCGAGTACGCCGTCCACGGTCTGGGTCGGCACGGGCGAGAACGTCGGCGGTCGGCACGTCGGGTTCGGGGACGGCATCTACAGGAGCACCGACGGTGGACGGAGCTGGACGAACATGGGCCTGGGGGAGACGAACCATCTCTCCACCATCATCGTCCACCCGGAGGACTCCGACGTGGTGTGGGTGGCGGCTCAGGGCCCGCTCTGGAGCCCGGGCGGTCAGCGGGGCCTCTACAAGACGGACGACGGCGGTGAGAGCTGGCGGAAGGTCCTCGGCGAGGGGGAGTGGACCGGCGTCACCGACATCGTGATCGACCCGCGCAATCCCGACCTGCTGATCGCCGCCACGTGGGACCGGCATCGGACCGTCGCGGCGTACTTCGGGGGCGGACCGGGCAGCGGACTGCACAAGTCCGAGGACGGCGGTGAGACCTGGACCCCGCTGAGCACCGGACTGCCGGGCGGCCCGCTCGGCAAGATCGGGCTGGCCATCTCCCCGCAGAATCCCGACCGCGTCTACGCGGTGATCGAGACGATCCGCACCGCGGGAGGCGTCTGGATGTCCGAGAACAGCGGAGAGTCCTGGCGGATGATGTCCGACGCCGTGTCGGGAGGAACGGGCCCGCACTACTACCAGGAGCTCTACGCGTCGCCCCACCAGGAGGGTCGGCTCTACATCGTCAACAACTACACGCTGGTTTCGGACAACCACGGCGCGGACTTCTACCGCATGAACGTCGAAGACAAGCACGTCGACGACCACGCGATCGCCTTCAAGCCGAGTAACCCCGACTACGTCCTGATCGGCTCCGACGGCGGGCTCTACGAGACCTTCGACCTGACCGAGACCTGGCGCTACGTCCGCAATCTCCCGGTCATGCAGTACTACAAGGTCTCGGTGGACGACAGCGCACCCTTCTACAACGTCTATGGGGGCATGCAGGACAACGGCTCGAACGGCGGACCCTCGCGGACGACGTTCGACCACGGGATCCGCAATGCCGACTGGTTCGCAACGCTGGGAGCCGACGGCCACGACTCGGCCACCGAGCCGGGCAATCCGAACATCATCTATGCAGAGACCCAGCAGGGTGGGCTGAACCGGATCGACCTGACCACGCGCGATGCGGTCTTCATCCAGCCCCAGGCGCGAGAGGGAGAGCCCTTCGAGCGCTTCAACTGGGACGCCCCGATCGAGATCAGCCCGCACAGCCCGACGCGAATCTACTTCGCCTCGTACCGGGTCTGGCGGACCGATGACCGCGGGGATTCGTGGACCCCGATCTCCGGCGACCTGACGCGGAATCAGGAGCGCATCGAGATCGAACACCTGGGCCGTCAGCAGAGCTGGGACAACGCCTGGGACGTGGGCGCCATGTCCAACTACAACACCATCACCTCGCTCGGCGAGTCGCCCGTCGAGGAGGGCGTGATCTACGCCGGCACCGACGACGGGCTGCTCTGGGTGACCGAAGACACCGGCGAGAACTGGCGACGAATCGAAGTCGGCGACATTCCCGGCGTGCCCGCCACGGCCTTCGTCAACGACATCAAGGCCGACCTGTTCGACGCGAACACCGTCTACGTGGCGCTCGACAACCACAAGTACGGGG
>JAHHMJ010000171.1 GCA_018678395.1 Gemmatimonadota bacterium
GGCCACCCTGTTGCGCGGATGGCGGGCCGACGGAGCGATCGTGCTCGAGCCCACGGACCTGACGGTCGCGCCCGCGCAGGCCGGGTGCCTCAACTTCCGCATCCACGTCCCGGGGCGGGAAGCCCACGGGGCGGTGCGGGATGAGGGCGTGAGTGCCCTCGAGAAGTGGATCCCGGTCCATCGGGCGATCCGGGCCCTGGAGAAGCGGCGCAACCGCAGGGGGGGCGGCGACCCGCTCTTCGCGCGCTACGCCCTCCCCTTCCCCATCAGCGTGGGCACGATCCACGGCGGAGACTGGGCGTCGTCGGTCCCGGGCCGCGTCACGGTGGAGGGCCGCATGGGACCCGCCCCGGGCGAGGATCCGCAGGCCGCGATGGAGGAGATGGACGAGGCGCTGGTCACGGCGGCCGGTGCGGATCCATGGCTTCGCGATCACCCGCCGATCCTCGAGTGGTGGGGTGGCCGCTTCCTGGCCGCCCGGACCGACCCGAGCGACCCCCTGGTCACGACTCTACGAGGCGCCGCGGAATCGATCATGGACCGACCCGTCGGACTGGAGGGCGTCCCCTACGGCGCGGACATGGGACTCCTGGCCGGCGTCGGCGGCATCCCGACGGTTCTGTTCGGCGCGGGGGACATCCGGCGGGCCCATCGACCGGACGAGTCCGTCGCGATCGACGACCTCGCCGCCCTGGCTCGGACCCTGGCCGTGACCGCGGTGCGCTTCTGCGGCGCGAGCTGAGGCCACGTGGCGCATCAAAGACCGAGTGGCGGGCCGCGTTCGACGTCGCGGATCCCGGTGGCGGCCCCGCACCCGGGCCCGCACGTTCACACGCCCCTGCAACCCGAGAACGAGCTGGCCCGCGCATGACCGTCCCTCCCCGCACCGCACCTCTCGCCATGGACGGCGACCGTTTCCGCAGTCTGGGGCACGACCTGGTCGACCGGATCGCGGACTTCCTCGACGGGCTCCCCGAGAGGCCCGTTACGCCCGGCGAGGGCCCGGCGGCCGTGCGGGCCCAGCTCGGCGCCACACGCCCGCTTCCCGAGAACGGCGCGGAGCCGGAGGCCATCCTCGACGAGGCGGCCCGCTGGCTCTTCGAGCATTCCCTCCACAACGGGCATCCGCGCTTTCTGGGCTACATCACCTCGTCGGCGGCTCCGATCGGCATGCTGGCCGACCTTCTGGCGGCGTCGGTGAACGCGAACGGCGGCGCCTGGGTGCTGTCCCCGATGGCATCCGAGATCGAGGCTCAGACCGTGCGCTGGATCGCGGAGCTGCTGCGGTATCCGACCGACGCGGGCGGCCTGCTGGTCAGCGGCGGCAACATGGCGAACATGGTGGGATTCTGGGCCGCGCGCGCGGCGGCGGCCGGCGACGCGATCCGCTCGCAGGGCGCCGCCCACGCCGGCGGCGACCTCTCGGTACTCGCCTCGGCCGAGACCCACACCTGGGTGCACAAGGCCGCCGACCTCGGTGGCCTGGGCACGGATGCGGTCCGATGGGTCGAGACCGACGCCGAACTGCGCATGCGGCCCGATGCGCTCGCAGCCGCGCTGGACGCCGAAGCGCGAGCCGGCCGCCGGCCGATGATGGTGGTGGCCAGCGGGGGCTCGGTCAGCACGGGTGCCGTCGATCCGCTGCGTGAGATCGCGGCGATCTGCCGGGAGCGCGGCGTCTGGTTCCACGTCGATGGGGCCTACGGTGGTTTCGCCGCGGTCCTCGACGACGCCCCGGAGGATCTGCACCACCTCGCGCTGGCCGACTCGGTCGCCGTGGACCCGCACAAGTGGCTGTACACACCGCTGGAAGCCGGCTGCGCCCTCGTGCGGGATGCCGCACGGATGCGAGCGGCGTTCGCATACCACCCCCCCTACTACCACTTTGGCCAGGAGGCCCTCAACTACGTCGACATCGGGCCGCAGAACTCGCGCGGCTTCCGCGCGCTCAAGGTGTGGATGGGGCTGCGCCAGGCCGGACGCGCCGGCTACGAGCAGATGATCTCCGACGATTGCCGTCTCGCACGGCGGCTGTTCCACGAGGCCGACGCGCACCCGGAGCTGGAAGCCCACACGCTCGGGCTCAGCATCGCCACCTTCCGCTACGTCCCCGAGGCGCTGCGGGCCGGGGTCGGCGAGCCCGAGGTCGAAGCCGTGCTGAACGACCTGAACCGAGCCCTGCAGTCCCGCCTGGAGCAGGCCGGTGAGGTCTTTCTGTCGAACGCGGTGGTCGACGGCCGCTACCTGCTTCGCGGCTGCATCGTGAACTTCCGGACCGACGTCGACGACGTGTGTGCCATTCCGCACATCGTCGCCCGTGTGGGGCGCGCGGCATATGCCGAATCCGTTTCGAGCGGTGCCGGATGAACGACGGCGGCGAAACGTCCATCGGGTTCCCGCGGCGCGGGATCGGCAAGGCACTCGAGCGCGCCCTGGCGGCCCTCCGTACGGCGGCCGGCCGATTCCAGGCAACCGGCGCGACGTCGACGCGCATTTAGTCGGCCGCGACGTCGCCCTGCCGCCCGGGGGACCGAG
>JAHHMJ010000683.1 GCA_018678395.1 Gemmatimonadota bacterium
TGGCGCCCGCCTTGATCGTCACCTTCGCCCCCGCGTCCACCTCGACGTTCACCCCGCCTTTGATCGTGTAGTTCGCTCCTGCCGAAAGCTCGGCGTTGCCACCGGCCCCCATCGTCTGGTTTCCGCCCACCGAGAGGTCGTCGTTGGCGCCGATGGAAATGCTGCGGCTTCCGCCGACAGCCGCGGACTCGTTCCCGCTCACGGTGGTGTCGGCGTTCGCTCCGATGGTCGTCTGCTGATTGGCTCCCACGGTCACCGTGCGGTTGCCGCCCACCGTGGTGGACTGGTCGGCTCCGACGTCGATCGACTGGTTCGATCCGACGCTCTCGGTGTCGTCCACGGCCACCGAGGTCGTGCGGTTGTTGTTGATCGTGTTGGTCTGGTCGTTCTGGACCGTGGTGACCTGGTCGTACTGGGCGTGGATGTTCATCATCTCACTGCCCTTGGTGTCCGTCATGGTGATCTCGTTCGACCCACCGCCCCCGGGGGAGCTGTGGGACTTCATCCCCATCTGGATCCCGGAGCCCGGTAGACCGAATGGAGGCGTCTGCACCGCATTGTAGACGCTGCCCAGGACCAGGGGGCGGTCGGGATCCCCCTCCTCGAACGCCACCACTACCTCGTTGCCGATGCGAGGAATCGAGATGGAGCCGTAGCCCTTGCCGGCCCAGGGAGTCGCCACCCGGATCCAGCAGGAGCTGTTCTCGTCCTTCTGCCCCTCCCGGTCCCAGTGGAACTGGACCTTGATCCGCCCGTGGCTGTCGGTCCAGATCTCCTCGCCCGCCTTGCCGACCACCTCGGCCGTTTGAAGCCCCTGGATGGTGGGCCTCACCGCCGTCTGCGTGGGCCGATAGGGCACCCGTGACGGCATGGCCACGAAGCTCACGTCGTACTCGGTGGTGGGCGTGTCCCGCCCCCGGTAGTCCGGGGTTCGTCCCGCCTGACTGACCTGGAGGAGCGCGTACTCCTCGTTCATGTCCTCCCGGTAGTGCTCCCGGAGCTCGAAGGTGCGTCCGGCCTCGAAGTGGCGGCAGTTGGCGCGGCCCAGGACCACCTCCCGCCGGGCCTCATGCTCCTCGAGCCGCAGCCGGGAGTAGCGATCACCCAGGTCCTGCGTCGTGTAGTGCCGCGGATGGTAGTCGTAGAACTCCTCGGGCTCGGCGCCGTCGAGCTGGCTGAGCAGGCTCATCTGGGGCTGGAGCCAGTCGTAGTCATTCAGCACCACGCGACCCAGGCGCGCAGAGCGCTCGCGCTCCAACGACGTGATGCCGTCGGCCGCCCCCATGTTCTGGCCCCGCCACATCCACATCTCGGGGTGGCCCAGCACCGGGTGGAACGCCGAGTTGTCGTCGGCCAGCACGAGGACGTGGCGGTCCTCCGAGTGCTCGAAGAAGGTGAAGATCCCCTCTTCCTCCAGCAGACGCGAGACGAAGTTCAGGTGGTTCTCCCGGTACTGCACGCAGTACTCCCGGGGGGTGTAGCTACGGGTGCAGCGGTCTTCGAAGTCGGGGAAGCCCAGGTCCTCGAAGACCGTGGCCACGATCTCGCGCACGGTCTTGTTCTGGTGGATCCGACATTCGTGGGAGAGGGAGAGGAACCACGTCCACGGCACGACCTCGGCGCGATAGGCCGTCAGTTCCTCGGACTGCCCGAGCTGTGCGAAGCTGCGCACCATCCCGTGCACGTACCGCGTGCCCCCTTCCGGGAGGTCGATGTCGAGGCGCATCGTCGTTCGCAGCAGGTCCGCGGCGACGATCTCGGGCTCGAGGGACAGCATGTCGATCCGGTAGCTGAAAGGCCGTGAGACCGCCTCGGTTCCTGCGAACGAATCCAGCAGCAGGACGTCGGTGCCGAGGATGGTCTCGACGCGGAGGGAGCGCTCGGCTTGGGTGAACTCGGACATGGAGGCAGAGAGGCTGGTAGGGACCCGTCGAACACGGACGACGACGCCGGCCGAACCTCCAGTCTGGGCCGGGCCCGACTCGGCGTGCAAGGATGTGGGGACCCGGTCGCCGGACCGGGCTTGCTGCCCCTACCCCCGCACCAGCTCCTCCACGTGGGCGCAGGTCGCCGAAGCCAGCCCCTCGGGGGTGTATCCGCCCTCCAGCATGGAGACGATGCGACCCCCGCCGGACACGTGGGCGATCTCGAGCATGATGCGCGTCAGCTCGCGGAACCCCTCGTCGGTCACCTCGAAGCCGCCCAACCGGTCGCCGTGCCTCGCGTCGAATCCTGCCGAGATGAGGATGAGGTCGGGGGCGAAGTCCAGCGCCGCCGGGAGTAGATCATTCCGGAAGGCGCCGACGACCTCCGCGTCTCCGGCCCCTTCCGCGAAGGGGCGATTCATCGTGAGGCCCGAGCCCGGCCCCTCGCCGGTTTCCTCGAGCGCCCCCGTGCCCGGGTAGAACGGAGACTGGTGCGTGCTCATGTAGAACACGCTCCCGTCGGCGTAGAAGATGTCCTGTGTGCCGTTCCCGTGGTGGACGTCCCAGTCGACGATCAGGACCCGCTCGACCCCATGGGTCACCTGAGCGTACCGGGCAGCCACCGCGACGGCGTTGAACACGCAGAAACCCATGCCTCGATCGGGCGTGGCGTGGTGACCGGGTGGGCGCACGGCGCAGAACGCGTTCTTCGCTCGCCCGTCCATGACGGCGTCGACCGCTTCGAGGACCGCGCCACACGCGTGGGTCGACACCCGATAGCTCTCTGCGGAGACGTTGGTGTCTCCGGTGGAGAGCCGCCTCGCTCCTCCCTCGATCTCGGTGCGGGCCAGAGCGACATACTCCGGATCGTGGACGAGCTCCAGCTCCGAGGTCTCTGCGGCTCGGAGGGGGATCTGATGGAGGTCCGGGTACCACTCGGCCGCGCTCACGCGATCCATGACCGCGGTCAGGCGCGCGGGGCGTTCTGGGTGGTCTTCCCCGGTATCGTGGGTGAGGTAGAGATCGTCGTAGTGGAACGCGGTGGGGCGCGTCCTGGGAGCGCACGCCGTCAGGGACGAGGGCAGGGCCGCCCAGGACGCGGCGGCCAGCGTGCCGCGAAGGAAGTCCCGTCGATCCAACGACCTCATGTCCACCTCCCGTGGGGCGATAAGACCCTCCCTGGGTGAGCTTGCGGGGCGGGGGACCGGTTGGCAAGACGGTTTCGTTGGGTCGAAGCAGTCTCCCGAGGGGACCGCGGTGCGTCGCCTCGGATCGGGAGCGGTGGAGAGGGGCGGTCTCGGTGCGCCCGTGCTGCCGTAAGGCGGCGGCGGAACGCATTCTTGCGGCATGATCGACTCGAACGACGACTCCGTCATTGGAGGCGAGACCTACGCGGCGTGGAGGGTCGAACGTCTTCTCGTTTCTCCGCAACGCTCACTACGACGTCTTCGGCCCAGCCGATCTGTTCGTCACCGATGAGGGGGGAACGTCCCGGTGGATCACGCCCTCGGCATGCGCTTCCTCCCGCTACCTGCACGGGCGCGACGTCGCACTCTTCTGCGTACAACCGATCTCGTAGGGGGACCGCGCATTCGATGCTTCGGAGTCCCGGCACTTCGGCATGGCAGATCGCGACGCCAGACTCCGAAGGCGGGGCCGGATTGGGTAGCCGGCCCCGCCGATCGGCTGAGCTTCAGTCCTTGCCGAGCATCTTGCCCAGTCCCCCGAGCATGCCACCACCGCCCTGCGTCACGCCGCCCAGCATCGACATGAGGCCGCCGGCACCGCCCGCCTTCTCCTGGATGATCTGCAGCAGTGTGGGGACGATCGCAGTCAGCCCACCCTGGGCCTGGTCGGGCCCAATGCCCGCCCTTTTGGCCAGCGCCGGGACGTCGATATCGCCCATGACCTTCTGGGCGGCCGCGCCGAGGTTTGAAAGGTCGATGTCGCCGGTCGTCTTGACGGCGCCGACCACCGACGTGGTCGCCTCGGGTACGAAGGCCTGGGCCTCATCGGCGGTGAAGCCGGCCTTGCTCACCAGACTCGACACCAGGCCAGACGCACTGTCACCCAGCAGGTTCTTCAGGAAATTCACGTTCTTCCTCCAGGGAATGGGATCACGATCATGTCGAAGCCGCGCTGAAGTGGCGCTCCGTGGCGTGCTGTCCGGGAGACACCATGAAGACGCAAGAAGTCACAATCCGGGTGGCGGGACGCGAAGCAGAGTCGCCTACGGCGCCGGTGGGATCGGCTCGAAGTCCCAGAACCCGGCCACTTGGTCGTGCGCGCCAAGCATCTGATCCCGAATCAGGCTGACCGGCATCCGCCCCATCCTGGCCATCCCCCTCAGCAACATGGGAATCCTCCAGGGTCGGGTCGAAGCCATCAGGCCGGTCCTCGATACTCTGGCGAGACTCTACGACGCATGGGGCAGGCCAGACGACGCGGCGCGATTCCGGGAGCGAATCGCAGCGGTCGGGTAGTCGACCGCGCCCGTCGGGCCTACCCCTCCACCCCGGTCGCCATGGACTCGGCCCACGCCGGCAGCACCGTCGGATCGATGTCGAAAACGATGGTCCCGGCGGTGTAGACCACCGAGGCGATGACCAGGGCGCCGATCAAGTTCAGGACGATGCCCACCCTCGCCATCTCGCCGACGTTGATGCGACCGCTCCCGAAGACGATGGCGTTGGGCGGTGTGGCCACCGGCATCATGAAGGCGCACGACGCGGACAGCGTCGCCGGGATCATGAGGATGAGTGGGTTGGTCTGGGTCGCCACCGCGATCGCGGCCAGGATCGGGAGGATCATCTCGGCGGTCGCCAGGTTGCTCGTGAGCTCGGTGAGGAACGTGAGCACCAGGCACACGAGCAGGATCATGACGAAGGTCGGCAGGCTGGCCAGGGCTTCGAACTGGTTCCCGATGATCTGAGCCAGACCGGTCTGCTGGAATCCGGCGGCCAGGGCGAACCCCCCGCCGAACAGCAGCACGATGTTCCAGGGAAGACGGGGAATTACGTCGGGTCCCATGATGCGGTGGGCGCCCCCCGTGCGGTTCCTGGTGGGGATGAAGAACATGACGCACGCCATCGTGATCGCGACCGTGCCGTCGTCGATCATGCCCGGCTCGGGCAGGAGCCGCGACCAGCCCGGGATGGACATGAACCCGAGCTGCAGGTCGACCCTGAAGACCCACAGGATCGCGGTGGTGACGAAGACGGCCATGACCGCCTTCTCCTCGTACGAGATGCGGCCGAGGGCGGCCCGCTCCGATTTCACCACTTCGGAGTCGATGGTCACGTCGTCGGGCACTCGATAGAACACGCGCGTGATGAGGAGCCACGAGATCACCAGCATCAGGACGCCGATGGGCAGGGCCATGACCAGCCACTGTCCGAACGCGATGGATGGTGCGTCCGGGAAGAGGATCTCGAAGATCCGCACGAAGGAGA
>JAHHMJ010000429.1 GCA_018678395.1 Gemmatimonadota bacterium
CGGCCGACGAGGTCTCCCGACCCGGCGACCCCCGTCGCTCCTCCCGCGGCGTCGCACAGCACGAGTGCGCCCGAGCGCACGTAAACGCACCGCGCGCGGCCCTCCGTGTGTTTCCAGGCCACGCCACCCGCGCGCACCACCACGTCCGGGTGGAGCTTCACCATCGCCCACAGAGCCCGGTCCCGTCGTGGCACCACGCGGAAGATCATGCGGACCTCCTGGGGACGGTTCGGGTGGACGACTTCCGGAGATCGCGGCGGGGAGGGCCCCGCCACACCTCGGCCGGGACGAAGATGGTACTCCCGGCCCGCGCGGCCGGCCACACCGTGCCGCCCCGACGCGGGCGGCCCGGACGCCCACGCCCGAACGCGCCCCGCCCGACTGGCGTCGGCCCGTCCCTGCCATCATGATGCGGCGCACTCTTCTCCGACCGCACGAACACGCCATGACCGGACTCCAGATTCGCCGCCGACCGACCGTCGCCCCCGTCGCCGTCGTCGCCCTCGGCCTCGCCGGGACCGTCGGCCTGCTCAGCGCCTGCTCCGCACCCTCGGGCGGGACCGACGCCGGTGAGTCGGGCACCGTCGCGGCCGACGCGCCCTTCTTTCCGCCCACAAACCGGCCCGACGTACGCGGGACGCGCGGTGCGGTGGTGTCCGACCACCCTCTCGCCTCGGCGGCCGCGCACGACGTGCTGCGCCGAGGGGGCAACGCGATCGACGCCGCCGTCGCGGCCGCCGGAGTCCTCGCGGTGGTGCGTCCCCACATGAACGGGATGGGCGGCGACGCCTTCGCCCTGATCTACGAGGCGGCAACCGGCGAGGTGCACGCGCTCAACGGGTCGGGACGCGCGGGTGCGCTCGCCACGCCGGAGTTCTTCGCGGCCGCCGGCGACTCGACCATGCCCTACGTCGGTCCGCGTTCGGTCAGCGTCCCGGGTGCGCCCGCCGCGTGGGTCGACGCCGTGGCGCGGTTCGGCACCCGGCCGCTGAGCGAACTGCTCGCCCGCGCCGCCGGCTACGCCCGCGACGGCTTCCCGGTCTCGACCCGTCTCGCCTTCGACTTCGAATCCCAGGGAGGAGACCTCTCCGAAGAGGGCCGCACGCTCTTCCTGCCCGACGGTGCACCCCCGACCGTGGGCGCGCTGCTGCGCAATCCGGCGCTCGCCGAGACCCTCGAGCGGATCGGACGGGACGGAGCGGCGGGGTTCTACGGCGGTCCCGTGGCGGAGGCGATCTCGGCCTTTCTCGAAGAGCGCGGCGGATACCTTCGTGAGCCGGATTTCGCCGCGCACACCAGCTCGTGGGTCGAGCCGCTGTCGACGGACTATCTGGGGCACACCTTCCTGGTCATGCCGCCGAACACGCAGGGCCTGACCCAGCTGCAGCAGATGGAGATGGCCGAGGCCCTCGATCTGACGAGCCTCGACCACAACTCGCCCGAGTACCTGCACGGGCTGATCGAAATCAAGAAGCGGGCTTTCGCCGATCGAGATCGGTGGATGGCGGACCCCGAATTCGCGGACATCCCGATCGATCAGCTTCTGGACGACGCCTACCTCGCGGAGCGGGCCGCGTCGGTCGACCCGCAGGCCGCCGCGGAGACGGTGCCGGCCGGTGTGGGCGAACCGATCGCGCTCGGGCCGGACCGGGACGGCCTCGGCCTGGGCGACACCGTCTATCTCACGGTCGTCGACGCCGACGGCAACGCGGTCAGCTGGATCCAGTCGCTCTACGCGGGCTTCGGATCGGGGCTGCTCGAGCCCACCACGGGCGTCGTTCTTCAGAATCGCGGCGCCCTCTTCACGCTCGACGACGGACACCCCAACCAGGTCGCGCCCGGGAAGCGCCCGTTCCACACGCTCACCCCGATGATGGCGCTGCGGGACGGGGATCTGGCCTTCACGATCGGGACGCCCGGTGGCGATGCGCAGACGCAGTCCCTGCTCCAGATCACGCACAACCTGCTGGTCTACGGGATGACGCCGCAGGAGGCCGTCGAGGCGCCGCGCTTCCGGAGCTACGGGGGCGTGTCGGTCGCGATCGAGGACCGGGTGCCGGGAGACACCCGCGCCGCCCTCACGGAGCGTGGCCACGAGCTCCGCATCGTGTCCGGCTGGACCGCGACCTTCGGCGGTGCCCAGCTGATTCGGGTCGAGCCGTCGGGCTCGCTCACGGCCGCCGCGGATCCTCGCCGCGAAGCGTACGCCGTCGCCCACTGACCCCGCTCGGAGCATGGATCGCACCTTCGTCATCGTCGCATCGGCCCTCGGTTTTCTCGGCGTCGCGCTCGGAGCCTTCGGTGCCCACGCGCTCCGCGACACGTTGACGCCGCGGGATCTCGAGATCTTCGAGACGGCCGTCCGCTATCAGCTCATCCATGCGGTCGCCCTCCTGGGCGTGGCCGCGGCCGCAGCGCGCTGGCCGGATGTGGGCACGCTTCTGTCGGCCTCGGGATGGCTGATGGTCGGAGGCGTGGTCGTCTTCTCGGGCTCTCTGTACACCCTGGTGAGCACCGGCGTCCGGAGCTTCGGAGCCATCACGCCCATCGGCGGCGTGGCGCTGTTGGCGGGATGGGCGACGCTGGGGTGGGCCGCCCTGCGCTCCGGAGGCTGAGCTGGATCACCCGCCGCGGGACCGAACGCCTCCATCGTCTGCCGACGAGTTCGCCCCGGAGCTCGCCGCGGCCCTCGACCGCGCCCGGGGACTCCTGCGCAGCGCCGATCGAATCCTGGTCCTGACGGGAGCGGGCATCAGCGCGGAGTCCGGCGTACCCACCTTTCGCGAGGCACTGGAGGGCTACTGGAGCCGCTACCGGCCCGAAGATCTCGCGACCCCGTCCGCCTTCCGCCGCGACCCGCACAAGGTCTGGACCTGGTATCACGAGCGACGCGAGATGGTGCGGGACTGCGCGCCGAACGCCGCGCATCGGGCGCTGGCCCGGTGGACGTCGGCCGATCCGGAGCGCCGGGTCCTCTTCACCCAGAACGTCGACGGGCTCCACGACCGCGCTCTCGACGAGTTGAACGAGGCGCCCCACCGCGGTGGGACGCCCGAGGCGGCCCGACCCCGCACGCTCCACGGCGATCTCTTCGGCGTGCGCTGTTCGACCTGCGCGTGGAAGACGCGCCACCTCGAGCCGCTCGACCCGTCGACTCTCGAGACGCTGCCGCACTGCCCGGATTGCGGGGCCCTCGCCCGTCCCGCGGTGGTCTGGTTCGGAGAGAATCTCGACCCCGGGATCCTCGACAGCGCCTTCGTCGAGGCCGAACGCGCGTCGGTCTGCCTCGTCGTCGGCACGAGCGCCCTCGTCCAACCCGCCGCGTTGCTGCCGCGCGTCGTGGCCCGTGGGGGGGGCGCCGTCATCGAGGTGAATCCCGATCCCACGCCCCTCTCGGCGCAGAGTGCCGTATGCCTGCCGGCGCCGGCGGGCTCCGTGCTGCCCGCGCTGCTCGACTGAGCGGGACCAGCCGCCGATTCTGGGAGAGGCCCGGCAACGTCCCGCCGTGGGCAGCGTATGGCGGTGGCGTGTACGACGAACAGGAACCCCACGGCACCTCACCGGGTTGGAACTCCGTAGTCCCCTCACCCCCGACGCCGCACCGATGAACCGCTTTCGCGCACCGCTCGCTCTCGTCCTCGTCACCGGACTCGTCGCCTGTTCGGACGACGGGGGCGGTACCGTGCCCGACCCGACCATCGACCGCATCGAGGTCACGCCCGACGGCAGTTCGGTGACGGAGGTCGGCACCTCGGTCCAGTTCGCCGCCGAGGCGTTCACCACCGACGGCCTGCCCTTCGCGGGCGTCACCTTCTCCTGGTCGTCGTCCGACCCGTCGGTCGGGACGATCGACGACACCGGCCTCGCGACCTCCGTCGGGTTCGGTGAGACCACGATCACCGTGAGCGCGAGCGGCGTGAGCGCCCAGGCGGTCTTCTCGGTCCGGGACTGCAGCGAGGCGTTGACGCTCGCCGAGGGTGAGTGGGTCGCCACCGCGGTGCCCGGCGACGAGGAGTGCGGCATCATTCTTCCGGCCGGTGCAGCGGGCGACCGCTATCGGGTGGGCCTCGTCCGCACCTCTCCCGCCGACAGCTTCGACTTCGATCGCCCCGAGGTGTCGGTCGAGGTGGTCCCGCTGGGCGCGGCCAACGCATCGGCAGCGCTCTTCCCGGCCGGGGTCGAAGTGCCGCTCGCGGCCCAGGCCGTGCAGGAGTCCCGTCGCCTTCCGGCGGTGCCGCAGTTGAGTGAAGCCGCGGCGCGCGCCGAGAGCACCGCTCGCCTCCATCAGCGGCTGCACGCACAGGCGATCGAGCTCGCCGAACGGCTCGGGCCCGAGAACGTGATCCGTCCGGGACCGCTCCTGACCTCCGGCCCGCTCGCGCAGGACCTGCCGGGTTCGATCCAGGTCTACACGGGCTTCGAGCGCGACTGCCAGGCCGCGGGCGACCTCGACACGGCGACGCTGATCTGGCAGAACGACCAGGTGGCGTTCTATCAGGACGAAGACGAGCGCGCGACGGGCAACGCACCGACCGCCGCCCAGGTCCAGCGCATGGCCGACTTCGCACGCGACTACGGCTTTCCGGTGATCGACGAGTACTTCGGGGGCGTCCCCGACAACGACGGCAACGGCAAGGTCATCGTCGTCGTGACGCCGTCGGTCGGGAACTTCGCCGCGTTCGTCTGGTCCGGGGACTACTTCACGGCCGCGTCGTGCCCCGGATCGAACGAGGGTGAGTACGTCTACTTCAGCTCGTCGCTCATCCTCGACCAGGACGAGGGCCAGTGGCAGTCGTTGGAGACCCTGGTGCACGAGTTCAAGCACAACAGCTCCATGTACAACTCGGTGAACCGGCCGGCCAACGTCCAGCAGCCCTACCACCCGGCGTGGGAAGAAGAGGGATCGGCCGAGATCGCGGGCAACATGGCGAGCCGCGTCGCCTGGGCGGCGGTCGGAGGCCCCGCGCCCAACGAGACGGTCGTGTCGCAGGACATCTACGACCACGGCTTCTCTCAGCCGCAGGCCCAGGGCGATATCCGACCCGAGTTCTACGGCGTCCTCCTTCGTCTCTTCCGGACCCACGCCTATCTGACCTCCCAGCCGAACGGCCTCTTCACGACCCCGCTCGGAGCGGGCAGCGGCCACAGCATCTACGGCACGGGGTGGACCTTCCTGCGTTGGCTCGGGGACGCCTATGGAGGCGCGAGCGGAGCACCGCTCGCCGACGCCGATATCTTCCGCGCCATGAATGCCTCCGCGACCCTCCCGGGGGTGGCCGGCATGGAGAACGTGGTCGGTACGGCCTTCCGTGAGCTGATGGAGGAGTACGCGGCGGCGGTGATGCGGAACGGGACGCCCCTGGCTGCGGGCCCGAAGGCCTTCACGAGCTACGACTTCGTGTCCGCGATCGAGGACCTCTGCTTCGCCGCGGACAACCCGCCCTGTCAGGGGCTCGCGCCGGGACCGACGGGTGCATGGCCCTGGCCGGTGACGATGAACACCGACGGGACGCCCTGGCGTGGGCTCCAGGATGCGGCCACCTATAGCGGCCGGATCGGGGGCGGCGGCATCCGCGTGCACGACCTGGTGTCGAACGGCACCGGAACCGGCGCGGAGATCCGCGTCACCGGCGCTCCGGCGGGGACACGGGTGGTCG
>JAHHMJ010000517.1 GCA_018678395.1 Gemmatimonadota bacterium
CCGAAAACCGCTACCGGGAGGCGATCGCCACGGTGGAGTCCCTCGGCGCCGAGACCGTCGAAGATCCCTTCGCCGGCAGCGGGTTCGTCGAGATGTGGGACGCGCGCGAGGGCGCCTCGACCGGCGCCTACGACATGTACCTCTACCTGCAGCAACTCGGTGACGACGCCCCCTTCAACACCATCGAGGGCTGGGAGGCGCTCGCGGGACGCCCCTATCCGCGCGGTCGCCGCAACGGAGAACGGCCCCAGCCGACCCGCCCCAGCGCGACCGAGGCCGGCGACGCCTACCAGGGCTGGCGCGCCGACTTCATCGCGCTCTTCCGGAAAGTGCTCGACGAGAACGACCTCGACGGGCTCCTCTTCCCGCAGGCTGGAGCCCCGGCCCCCGATCTGATCCAGGATCCCGAGCGCCCCGACTTCAATCCGAACAACTGGCCGGAGTTGCCGAGCAACATCGTGAACGACCTCGGTGTGCCGGTCGTGACGGTGCCCTACGGCTGGTACGACGACGGGACTCCGTTCGTACTCGCCTTCATCGGCGACCGATGGAGCGAGGCGGACCTGTTGGCGTGGGCGTACGACCTGGAGCAGGCGACACGGGCGCGGCGGGCTCCGGTGCTGGAGGGCAGCCGGTAGGGCGAAAGTCGTTTCGATGCGGCGGGCCGACCCCTAGGTTGGACGGGTCGTCCCGTCGAAGCGCGAGCGTGGTGGGGTCCCATGGTGTCGTCTCGAGTACTGGTATTCGCCAGTCTGCTGGCTCTTTCCTCGTGTGACGGTCACCCGCCCCTCGAGTCTCTCCCGTCGTCGGTCGGAATCGAGCCCGGTTCCGAGTACGCGGTCGCGCTCGACTCCGCGCGCACGGTCGCTCGGCGGGCGATGGTCCGCATGAACCTGCCCGGGGTCTCCGTCGCCGTCGGCGTCGATGGCGAAATCATCTGGACCGAGGGATTCGGTTGGTCGGACCTGACCGAGAGGACGGTCGTGACCCCCGAGGATCTCTATCCGGCGGGGAGCATCTCCAAGTCGATGACCGCGGTCGGCGCCGGTGTCCTCCACGACAGGGGGCTGCTGGACTACGACGCTCCGGTGCAGACCTACCTTCCGGACTTCCCGGAGAAGCCGAAGGGTCGGATTACGACGCGTCAACTTCTGGGCCACATCGCAGGGCTTCAGAACTACGGGGCCGCGATGGCACTACGGCAGGACCATTGCACCGACCTCCGGGACGGCGTGGCCGCGATGCAGGAAGACACGCTGTTGTGGAAGCCCGGAGAGCGGTATCGCTACTCGAACTTCGGATTCCGAATGGTCGGGGCGATCATGCGGTCGGCCGCGGACGAGCCCTATCCGCGCTTCATGCAGCGCGAGGTCTTCGAGCCCATGGGCATGACGCACACCGTGCCCGACACGGCGATGCATGCGGCGCCCGACGACCTCTCGACACCGTACAACAAGCGCAGCTTCGAGACGCTCCGTCACGCGCAGCCCGTCGACATGAGCTGTACTCTGGCCGAAGGCGGCTACCTCACCACCCCGACGGACCTGGTGCGCTTCGGTTTCGGGATGCTGGAGCACACCGTGTTGGAGGCGGAGACCGTCGACTTGATGTGGACGTCACAGACGGTCAACGCAGGGTACCAGACGGGCTACGGCATGGGGTTCAGCGTGCAGCCGCGCCGGCTGGGCTACGACGAGGGAAGCACGCCGACGGTCGGACATGGCGGCAGCACGCTGGGCGGGCGGGCGTCGCTGCTGATCCTCCCCGAAACGGGGATGGTGGTCGCCACGATGACCAACGTGCGTGGCCCACGGGTCGACATGTCGGGCCTCTCCGGGTTCATCGCGTCGTTCTTCCGCGTCGTCGACGAGACGGACTGAGGCGTCAGACCGCGTCTCTTCGTCGCAGCAACACGGTCCCGATGGCGATCGAGACGACGACGATCCCGACCGTGGCGAGCATCGCGTTCGTCCACGACGGGACCAGCTCGCCGATCCCGCCGAGAAGCGCTCGCGCCGGATAGTCGTCGGGCATCAGGTCGAGCGTGGCGGCCAGCCCCATGCGCCAGGGAGATATCGGCGCCAGCCGCGGCAGCTCCTGCACGAAGGCGTTCTCGACGAACACGATGTAGAGCAAGCCGACGACGGTCGGACGGGTCGTGACGTTGCCGAGCAACGTGAAGATCGACGCGTACGCCACCACCAGCACGGTCGCTCCCGCGAGTACGGATGGAATGACGTTCAGGCCACCGCCTCCCACGGCGTAGACGAGTGCCAGACCGAGCGTGCCGATGACGGCGAAGAGCAGCGACGCGCCGATCGCGGCAACGGTCTTGGCGACGACGATCGTCAGGCGCCCCATCGGTCGGAGCACCAGGAACGACAGGGTCTTGTCGCGTCGTTCGTCGCCGAGCGCCGCCCCGCCGAGAATCAGCGCGGTCACGGGAAGGACGATCGAGAAGAACGGCGACACGACCATCGCGCCCAGGTCGGTGTCGAGTCCCGGGCCCACACGGGCACGCGCCGCGAAGAAGAGCAGCGCTGCGGGGATGAGGCTGAGCAGTCCGAAGCCCAGGAGCTTCTTTCGCCCCAACAGCTGCAGCAGCGTGACCCGGACGACCGCGACGAAGGCCGTCATTTCCGGATCCGCAGCAAATGCCGGAAGACGCTCTCCAGCGAGGCGTCCAGCGGCTCGAAACGTGTGATCCGCACTCCCGCGTCACGCGCGGTCCGAGCGATTTCGGCCCCGAAGTCCGAGAGGTTCTCGGTCTCGACATCGAGCCCGTCGTCGCGAACGTGTACGCCCACCACCGATTCGTGGCTGATCACGGCGCCCGCAAGCACCCTCGGCTGGTCGACGTCGATGCGGATCCGATGCGGGAATTCGGTCATCGCATCACGGATGGCCCGAATCTCGCCCGCGGCCGCGAGCTTGCCGTCCAGAATCGCGACTACCCGGTCCGTCATGCGCTCGACCTCGGCCAGGACGTGCGATGACACGATGATGGTGCGTCCCGCCTCGGCAAGCTCATGAAAGAGGCCGATGAGCACCGCGCGCTGAGTCGGGTCCGCTCCGTTCAAG
The DNA here is from genome assembly GCA_018678395.1 of Gemmatimonadota bacterium. Classification (GTDB taxonomy): domain Bacteria; phylum Gemmatimonadota; class Gemmatimonadetes; order Longimicrobiales; family Gaopeijiaceae; genus Gaopeijia. The sequence continues at coordinate 3,082 of JAHHMJ010000517.1, forward strand.
GGCTCGTCGAGCAGCAGGAGCTGCGGCTCGTTCACGAGCGCCGCCGCCACCTTGGCCCGCTGCCGCATGCCCTTGGAGTACATCCCGATGCGACGGTCGGCGGCGTCGAGCAGGTTCACCTTGCCCAGTGC
>JAHHMJ010000121.1 GCA_018678395.1 Gemmatimonadota bacterium
CGCTTTCCGGCCGATGAAACCGAGCTGTGGGCTCCGTACGGTTGGAGTCGAGACGCGGTCGACGAAGCCTGGTTCCGTCGGGCTCACTTCGTACAGCCCATCGCTCGGCTGGTCGACGGTGTCACCCGCGAGCAGGCTCTCGCTCAACTCGACGCGGTCGCGCTCCAGCTGCAGGACGAACATCCCGCGTTGAACGCCAACATGTTCGCGGGCTTCACCCCGCTGCGCGCGTACCTGGTGGGCGACCTCGGGCGCCCCCTGCGTACGCTCATGGCCGGGGTGGCCATCCTCATGCTGCTGGCGTGCGTGAACGTCGGGAACCTCTTCTTCGTGCGGTCCGTGGGCCGCACCGGCGAGTTGTCGCTCCGTCGGGCCATCGGTGCCGGTTCGGGCCGGATCGTGCGCCAGCTTCTGGCCGAGGCGACCCTGGTCGGTGTGGGCGGGGGACTGCTCGGCGTCGGGCTGTCGGTGCTGGGGATCGGCGTGCTGGACACGCTGCGTCCGCTCGGAATCGCGGGTGCGACCGGCGTCGCGCTGGACGGGCCGGTCCTGGGGTTCGCCCTCGCGGTGTCGGTGCTGTCGGTTCTGGGCTTCGCGCTGATCCCGTCGCTGCGGGCCGCGCGCGGAGCGCTTCCGGTCGGGCTGGCAGGAGGACGAGGATCGGCGGGACGAGGCCCCGGCGTCCGTCGGCGATTCACGCGCGGGTTGGTTCCCGTCCAGACCGGTCTGGCGGTGATCCTCGTCCTGGCGGCGGCCCTGGTGACTCGCAGCTTCGGCCGCCTCCAGGCGGAGGACGCGGGCATCGAGCCCGAGGGCGTCTGGACCGTCTCGGTCGCGATCCCCGATGCACGATATCCGGATCGCGACGCCGTGGTGGGGTTCTACGATCGCCTGGTCGAGAGGGTCGAGGCCTTGCCGGGAGTCCGCCGTGCGGCGGTGACTGGAGGCATTCCGTTGACGTTCGCGGGGTGGACGAGTCAGGTGGTCGCCCGCGACTGGGACCCCGGGCGGGTCGCCTACGATGTCCGGCATCGCGCGTCGACGCCGGGTTACTTCGAGGTCATGGGTGTGCCGGTCGTGGCGGGCCGCGCTTTCGAGCCAGCCGACGGACGGGCGCCGCCCTACGTCGCCGTCGTGAACGAGGCCTTCGTCGATGCGCACTTCGGGGGCGCGCCGGCGCTGGGCCGCCAGGTGACGTTCGATCGCGAGCCCGACGAGAACTCGGTGTGGCGGACGATCGTGGGCGTCGTGGGGAGCGAGCGACAGGCGACGCTCAGTCAGCCCGCGGCCCCCGAAGTGTGGGAGCCCTTCCCGCAGGATTGGGGCGCGAACCGCACCGTCGTCCTGCGCACGACCGGTGACCCGGAGACGCTCAGGGATGCGCTCGCCGGAGCACTCGGAGACGTCGATCCGGCCGTCCCGCTGGGGCGTCTGCGCAGCATGGAGGAAGTCGTCCGGCTGGCTTCGGCCGACGCCCGCTTCCTCTCGCTGCTCTTCAGCCTGTTCGCCGGGCTCGCCCTGGCGCTCGCGGCGCTCGGGATCTACGGCGTCACGGCCCAGGTGGTGCGGCAGAACGTGCCCGAGTTCGGGGTCCGCATGGCTCTGGGCGCCGACGGCGGGGCCGTGGTGCGCATGGTACTCGGCCGGACGCTGTGGCTCGCCGGTGCGGGCGTGGTCGGGGGGTCGGTGGTCGCCCTCCTGGGCGCGGGCACCATGCAGTCGCTGCTCTACTCGACCGCGGCGCGAGATCCCCTGGCGTTCTCGGTCGCCCCCGTGCTGCTTCTCGTGGTGGCGCTGGCCGCGGCATGGTGGCCGGCAACGCGGGCCGCACGGGTCGACCCGGTGCGGAGCTTGAGGGCGGAGTGAGACTCCGGCTCGCGGTGCTTCTGGTCGGAGCGGTGTCGGGTTCGGCGTCGGTGGTCTTCGGCCAGCAACCGAACTGGACCATCGATCCGACCCCCCGTGTCGAGCTGGGGACGTCGATCGACGACCCGCGTGACCAGTTCGGTCGGATCGTCGATGTGGCGTTCGGACCTCGTGGCGAAATCGTGGTGTTGGACGGCACGCCGCCGGCGGTGCGACGCTTTGCGGCGGACGGGTCCCCGCTGCGCGACTTCGGACGAGCGGGGGACGGCCCCGGCGAGTTTCGAGCGCCGGTGGCGTTGGCGGTCGTCGGGGACACGATCGTCGTCCTGGGCGGGGACGGGCGGCGCGGCGTGTTCGGACCGGGCGGCGCCGTGGCGCGGGACGAGCGTCTGGAGATGGCGAGCGTGTGCGGCGCGGCCTGGAATCCGCGAGCCGGAGGCCTGCTCACAGACGGATCGGTGGTCGTCCGCTGTCTGGAGCGGCTCTTCGGTCGGGTTCGGGGCGAGTACCGCCAGACCGTGGGCCTGCTCCGGGTCGCGCCGGGTCTGGCACGCGTCGACACGCTGGGCTGGTTTCCGGCCGACACGGGTCGGACCGACGACGGCGACCCGCCCATCCCCAGGCCCTACGCGCCGCGCGCGGAGCTGCTGGCGGTCGACGGCGATGGGCGGGTCTTCGTGGCCACCTCCGATCGGCCGACGGTGCGCGCCGTGCGCTTCGACGGGAGCGCGATCGAGCCCTTCGAGCTTCCCGTCGATTCTCGTCCTGTCACGGAAGCGGACCTCGCCCGACACGTCGAGTCCATGCTACGGGTCGGGGGTTCGGCCAACGACCAGCGGGTGATTCGCGAGTGGGCCGAGGAGATGCCGTCCGCCGAGCGGACGCCCGTGATTCGATCGCTCGTCGCCGCCGCTTCGGGCGAGTTGTGGGTCGAGACCTGGGACGACGATGCCGAGGGCGTACGGTGGCTGGTCGTCGGCGGAGACGGCACCCTCCTGTCCGAGGTCCGGGCGCCGCCGGGCGCGGACATCCGCGCCGTGTCCGACGATGCCGTGCTGGCGGTCTGGCGCGATGCGTTCGGCGTCGAACGCGTTCGGCTGTACCCGCTCCAGAGGAGTCGCCGGAGCGGGGGGTGACCCCTACCTTCGCTCCGTTCGATTGCCTCATTCTCCGGAGCCGACGATGCGCCCCGTCCGTTTCGCCCCCGTGCGGGCCCTCCTCCTCCTCCTCATCCTGGTCGCCTGCGTTCCCGCCGGAGCGCAGACCGAAACCGACGTCGTCTTCCCCGGGACCGAGTGGGACGAGGTGTCGCGAGGCGACCTCGCCGGCTACGGCTGGTCGGACGACGCGCTGCAGCGTACCTCGGCGTTCATTCGCGACAGCGCGAACACGACGGGGCTGGTCGTGGTCGACCGGGGCCGTGTGGTCTTCGACTACGGCGACGTGTCGGAGCTGAGCTACCTGGCGTCGGTGCGGAAGAGCATCCTCGCCATGCTGTACGGTAGCTGGGTGGAGAACGGCGTCGTCGACCTCGACGCCACACTCGACGAACTCGGGGTGGACGACGAGGGGGGACTGCTCGACATCGAACGCCAGGCCACCGTGCGGGACCTGATCACCGCCCGCTCCGGCGTCTACCACGCCGCCTCGAACGGGGGGGACGATCTGGCCAATGCGCCGGAGCGGGGCTCGAAGCAGCCGGGCAGCTACATGCTCTACAACAACTGGGACTTCAACGCCGCCGGGGCCGTGTTCGAGCAGCTCACGGGCCGCGACATCTACGACGAAGTCCAGTCCCAGCTCGCCACGCCCCTGCAGTTCGAGGACTGGGATCGCGCAGTTCAACGCAAGAGCGGGAACCTGGAGATCTCCCGGAACCCCGCCTACCACATGTGGATCTCCACGCGCGACATGGCCCGCATCGGCTATCTCATGCTGCGCGGGGGCGAGTGGGACGGGCGACGGGTCATGTCCGAGGGCTGGCTCGAGACCATCTCGAGCGTGGTCACGCCGCTCGAAGAGATGAACCCGGTATCCCGCCGGGACGGGTATTTCGGGTACGGATACATGTGGTGGGTCTGGGACGGTCCCCGTGCTGTGGGGCCGTTCGAGGGCGTCTACACCGGCCGAGGCGCCATCGGGCAGTGGATCACGGTGCTGCCCGCCGTCGACCTCGTGATCGCCCACAAGACGAACTCGGTCTACGGCCGGACGACCTCGTGGGCATCGTGGCAGCGGATGCTGGAACTGCTGCTCGACGCGAAGGGGATCGACGTGGAGGCGTGGCCCTGGAGCTGACGCGAACGGTCAGGTCACGTCCAGATCGTCGAAGACGTCCTCGACCTCGTCCATCGTCATACCCTCGGCCTCGATCCGCACCAGCAGGCTGTTGTTCACGAGCACCGTCATGACCGCGCGACGGTAGTCCCCGTCCTCCTCGTACTCCTGCATGCCGGGCATGCCGTCGTACTGGATGGTGCGCTCGTAGCCGTCCTCGGTGGTGCGGTCGAACTGGACCATGGTGAACGCCATGGCGGGGCCGGCCATCACCGCGCCCGACATGAGGCTGATCTCGAGCGTCTTGCCGTCGCCTTCGTAGGTGGCCTCGGCCTGCGAGATGTTCATCCCGCCCGCGCCCATCGATTGACGCTCGGTCGTCGTGCGCGTGAGTCCCGCCATCTCCTCGGGCAGACTCTCCTGCATCTCCTCGGCGGTCATCGCCGGGGCGTCCGCGTCGTCGCTCGACGCCATGTTGTCGGCGGCGTTCTGCATCGCGTCCGCCGCATTGCGCATGGCGTCGGCGGCGGCCTCGGCGGCGTCCTGAGCGTCGTCGCCCCCGCATGCCACGGCGGCGATGGAGAGGAGGAGGGCCGAGGCAAGGGAAGTGCGTCGCATGGATCGAATCCTGTCGGAAGAGGTGCGGGAGCTTCGAATATGATGACCGCGACCCGAAGCGAGCCAGTCCGACGTCGCCACGCCTCGGGATTTCCCGGGCTCAATCCAGCGCCGTGAGGGCCTCCAGGATCATCTCGTTGGTCGGACGGATCCGGTAGTCGGTCTCGATGAACTTCCAGCGGACGATCCCCTCCCGATCCAGCACCAGGGTGGTGGGGTGGGGAATGCCCCGCTCATCGTCCGGGTTCAGCACACCGTACCGGTCGATGACCCGGTGGCCCGGGTCGGACAGGAAGCGGAAGTCGGGCGCATCCGCCGGGTCGAGCCCGCCCTCCTCGATGACGCGCTGGACCATCATGTCGAGTCGTTCGCGCGGGTCGATGGCGACCGCGAGGATCTCGGTGCCCGCCCGCTGTCCCTCCGTGAGGAGGCCGTTCAGCTCCACGAGCTGAGAGGCGCACCATGGTCACCAGTGACCGCGGTAGAAGACGAGCAGGACACGCTGACCCCGCAGCTCGGAGAGGGTGACCGGCTCACCCTCGCGCGACTCGAGCGTGAAGTCCGGAGCGATGTCGCCGACGGCGACTCGCCCGGTGTCGACGGCGGGGAGGTCGGACCCGTCGACGGGTCCCAGCGGCGGGGGCTCGCTCGAGCGGGTCGCCCACACGGCGACGGCGATGCCGATCAGGAAGACGACGACGAGGGGGAGGCGGTTCATGGAGCAAACCCGCAGTTTCGGGGGTGGGACACGGACCCACCCATCCCCCCGGCTCGACGGAGGTTCCCTCGGTGTCTTCGGTACGCGTGCGACTCGATCATCTGGTCTGGGCAGCGAGTGAACTCGATGCGGGCTCGGCCCGTATGGCCGATCTCGTCGGAATGGCGCCCCGTCCCGGGGGCTCCCACCCGCAGTGGGGAACGCGCAATGTACTGCTTGGACTGGAAA
>JAHHMJ010000593.1 GCA_018678395.1 Gemmatimonadota bacterium
CGTGGTATCGACGCCGTGGCTCTACCGCCTCTCGGCGATGCGCGCGCTCCCGCTGGCCCTCGTCGGGGTCATGGCCGCCGCGCTGTCGTGGTTCGTGCTGCGGGCGGCATTGATGATCTCCGTGACGGGCTGAGGGACGGGGTCACCCCGTCCCGCCCCTCCCCCCCGGTTCGCGCCGGGGGGAAAGGGGTCGGCATCGGGAGCGTCAGTTCCCGCCGCCGCCGACGTCCAGGGCGAGACCGACCGTCACCGCCAGGAAGGCCGTGCTCTCGTCCTCGAGTCCGGGGCTTTCGGCCTCGAACGATGCGGTCATGAAGCGGGCTTCGCCGAAGGCATGCAGTGCTCCGACATCGAAGCCGAGTCCGCCGCCGACCTGGAAGCCGAAGGCGCTCTCGGAGCTGTCTTCCGAGAAGCCTCCGGAGTCGGCGCTGTACTTGTGCCACATCATCCCGGCGCCGCCGAAGACGTAGGGCTCGACCGCGGCCCCACTCGCGACCTCGAACAGCGCGCCTGCCATGAAGCCGTAGGGGTTCGTCTTGGAATCCCCCTCACCTTCGTGGCTGTTCTGACCCCAGAACGCTTCGCCGTACAGGTCGACTCGGTTCGAGACGGCGAAGGTGGCACCGCCCGCCGCATGGAGGCCGGTGTTCGCGTACTCCCCGAAGTCGCCGATTGGGAACGAGGGCCCCACGAGGACATAGAGGTTCTGGCCCGCAGCCGGAGCGGCGGTGAGTGCGAGCAGGAGGACACAGACCGAAAGAGCGAGGCGTTTCATGCTCCTACCTCCATTGGGGAACGAAACGGGCGGGTCGCGTTCCCATCACTCACTGCGTCGGCGTGGTGATGCAATGAGAATCTTCGTTCGGCCTGGTCAGGCCCGGGGAGCCCGACGCACGTTTCGCTCCTAACGCGCCGTGGCCACTAGCGCCCGAAGACTGCGGCGAGCGCCCGGTCGAAGGTGTGGATGCGCGTGACTTCGCGCCGGAGGCAGCATGCGCGGTGCACGAGGTCGCGCGCCGAGAGTCCAGGGTGTCGGTGAGCCAGCGTGCGGGCCAGTCGGACGTCTTCCGGCTCGACGGGCCACACCGTGGCGACGGTTCGCTCGACGAGTTCCAACGCGGCATCGAGCGTGGCGGGGCGCCCTCCTCCGAGGTAGGCGTGCAGAAGCTCCTGCAGGACTTCGGCCGACGTGCACAGCGGTGTCGCGTCCCGGACCGCGTCTGCCAGCAGGGTCCGAGCGGGGGCCCGGAGGGGGTGTTCTCCGCCCACCGCGTACATGATCACACTGGTGTCGATGAAGATCATGGCGCCTCGAGTCCGTCGAGACGCGACCCTTCGATGAGGCGTCGCTGCGTCTCCCAATCGGGCTCGGGCGCGGTCTCACGCTGGTCGCACGCCGCGAAGAACCGAGTCAGGTCCTCGGGGGTGCGGAACCGCTGCTTCGCCAGGGAGCCACGGTACCGCGCCTCCGCAGCCTCACGCAGCCAGGCGCCGAGCGAGAGCCCTTCGGAGGCCGCCTGGGCTTCGTAGCGAGCCTTGTCTTCGCCGGCGACGAGGAAGTGGATGCGTTGCTGCAATGTGTACACTCCTGTGCATGTGCAATAAACATGCGCAACAAGTCGCTCCGCAGCAAACGGGGCGCGATCGGTCGGGGGGGCGCCTCCCACAGCGACGCGCCCAACTTGCGCATACGTACACGTGCTGTACAATACGTATACATGAAGACCAAATTGACCGTTACAGTGGACCGGGACCTTCTCCCGAGGGCAAAGCAGGTCGCTCGCGAGCGGGGCGTCTCCCTGTCATCGATCATCGAGGGCGCTCTGCGAGAGCTCACGGCACCCGATGTCCCGACATTCAGCCAGCGGTGGCGCGGGGCCTTCGAGTTGCGCGATAGCGAGGATCCCCGGGCGCGGGCGCTTCGGGAGAAATACGGGTGATCCTCCTGGATACCGACGTTCTGCTGGATGTCGCCCTCGACCGAGAGCCGCACGTCGAGTCGTCGGCGGCGCTCCTCGATCAGGTGGAACGCGGCGGACGAGGTGCCTTCGTCGCGTGGCACACGCTATCCAACCTCTACTACCTGATTCGGCCCGCGCACGGCGACGTCGAGACCCGGGCGTTTTTGCGCGAACTCACGCGTTTCGTCACCGTCGCTCCGACGAGCTCCGATGATTTCCGCTATGCCGTGTCCCTCGACATGCCCGATCTCGAGGACGCCATGCAGGTCGCGGCGGCCCGAGCGTGCGGAGCGACGGTCATCGCGACGCGGAATGTGCGGGACTTTCGGCGCGCACCGGTGCCCGGGCGAACGCCGGGGGAACTGCTGGGGATGGGGCCGCCCGCGCGTTAGCCGCCCCCGGCGCGCGATCGCCCCCTACGAAATCGGCCGCTCCCTCAAACGCGTGACGATCGCTCCGATCCCCGCCTCGGCCAGGGCCTGATTGAACGCGGGCACCTGCTGCGCCACCAGCGCCTCCAGGCGGTCCAGCAGGGGCTGCGTCTCGTCGACGAGATCGCCGAAGCGCTGCTGCGCGCCCTCGGTGGGCCGGCCGTACGAGCCGGTCACGTGGCTGTAGAGGTAGGCCAGCTGGTCGTCGAGCATGGGCGGGAAGTTGATCGGGTCCTGACCGGACTCGCTCTTCGTCTGGATGAGCGCCTCCTCGATGTCGGTCAGCGCCTCGTCCATGGTCTCGGCGAGTGAGCGCAGCGTGTCGACGGCCATCTCGGCGTAGTCGCCCTCCTCGGCGCGATCGACGAAGCCGCCGGTCTGCTCGCGGATCGAACGGGCCTCGCGGATGGCGTCGTGCACCTCGCTGAGCCGGTCGCGGATGCGGATCGTGAGCGCGTACTGCGCCTGCAGGTCGGCGGCGGTCACGGTGGGGATGCGCGGATCGGGGTCGACCCGTGCGGTCACCTCGTGCACCTCGTCGCCGACCTCGACCCGGATCGTGTAGTCCCCCGGCGGCACCCAGGCACCGCCCGTGTAGGCGAGCGAGAACTGCGCCGTCGGGATGACGTCGGGCCCGGGCGCGCGCAGGTCCCACACGAACCGGTTCATGCCCGGCTCGACGGTGAGGTCCTCCTCTTCGAGAAGCGGATCTTCGGGCTCGTCGGAGTCGTCGTCGGCGTCCTCCTCGTCGGCGCCCTCGGCGCCCTCGGCACCCTCGGCGCCGTGTCCTTCGTCGTCGTCTCCCTCCTCGTGCTCCCCCTCGTCGGTGTCGCCGTCCCCGTGCTCTTCACCCTCGTCGTGGTCGGCGTCGTCATCGCCCTCGCCGCCCGCGTCCTCCGCGCCTCGCTCGGCCCGAACCGCACCCTCGAAGTCCCGGATTACGGTCCCCGACGGATCCACGACCTCGATCTCGACGTCGGCACCCGCCTCGGCACCGATCCAGTAGTTGAGGACCACTCCGTTCGGTGCGCCCTCGGG